>NZ_KB911581.1:1750605-1827241 GCF_000383595.1 Streptomyces bottropensis ATCC 25435
GTCGGTGAGTACGTCGCCGAGGCCGTCCGGGTCGTCCGTGACTCCGGTCTGCCGAACCGGACCGACGCCATGTTCACCTCGATCGAAGGTGAGTGGGACGAGGTGATGGACGTCGTGCGGCGCGCCGTCGCCGCCGTCGAGGAGCGCGCGCCCCGCGTCTCGCTCGTCCTCAAGGCCGACATCCGGCCCGGTGTGACGGACGGCCTCACGTCGAAGGTGGAGACGGTGGAGCGCCACCTGTCGGCGTAGCCGCCGTCCCGCTGCCGCGAGACCCCGGTCCTTGTGGGCCGGGGTTTTTGCGCGCCCACTGATTGAGCGATCGCTCAAAACCGTGTACGGTCCTGTGCCATCGGGGTTGAGCAGTCGCTCAAAAACGTCACCGACCTGGGGGAACGGGCATGGGGCTCTATGTGGAGGTACGGATACGGGCCGATCTGGAGGAGCTGTGGGCACGCAGCCAGGACCCGGCCCGCCATCAGCGCTGGGACCTGCGCTTCACCGAGATCCGCTACCTCCCGCGCGCGGAGGGCGAGCCGCAGCACTTCCGGTACGCCACCCGCGTCCTGCCAGGCCTGGCGATCGCCGGGACCGGGATCTCGGCCGGCGAGCGGGAGCGGCCGGACGGCACCCGGACCTCGGCACTGCGGTTCGCCTCCCCGCACGCCCTCTCCCTGATCGCCGAGGGCAGCGGCTACTGGCGTTACGTACCCGACGGCGACGGGGTCCGCTTCCTCACCGGCTACGACTACCGCCCCCGCTGGGGCCGCACCGGCGCCCTCGCCGACCGGCTGCTGTTCCGGCCGCTCATGGGCTGGGCCACCGCCTGGTCCTTCGACCGCCTGCGCCTCTGGCTGGAGCGGGACATCACCCCCGAGCGGGCCCTGCGCCACTGGCTCGCCGAGGCCGCCGTCCGCGCGCTGACGATCGTGGCCGCCTGCGCGGGGCTTGCGTACGGGGCGCTGGTGGACCCGGCCGGACCCCTCGCCCCCCTGGCACTGTTCGCCACGCCGGTCCTTGCCGTGTCGGCGGTCCTGGCCGCCCTGATCGTGCCGCCGCTGCCCGGCACCCCGTCCGCCCGCCGCTGTCTGCGGACCCCGCCCCCGCGCGCGCGTGCGCCGCGTCTGCTCGCGACCCTGAAGGGATAGCCGCCGTGCACGGAACGGTTCCGAGGACTTCTCCCTCCTCTCCCTCCTCTCCGCCCTCGATCTTCCGGACGGTCATGGGCGCGGACTTCGACCGGCTCCATCCCGAGCTGCGCCGGCGTTTCTCGGTCGGGCTGGCGAGCGGTGAGGCCTGCACCGGCCGGGGCACGATGGAACGGATCTGGCACGGCCGGGGCCTGGTGAAGCCGTTCCTCGCGCTCGGCGGCACCCGCAACATCCTGGTCCCGCGCGAGGGGCGGAACGTCCCCTTCACCATCGAGAACGTGCCGTACGCCGACCGCTTCGGCCGTGAGACGGTGACCTTCGTGCGTACTTTCGACCTGCCCGGCCGCTCCCGCCGGTTCGACGCCCAGATGGTGCTGAGCCCGAAGGGCGACCGCGTCCTCGACTATCTCGGCACCCACCAGCACCTGGCCAGCGACCTGTACTTCGGCGCGGAGGCCGACGGGTCGCTGCTGATCCGCTCGGGGGAACACCGGTTCCGGGAGGGGCCCGTCGACGTCCGGGTCCCGGAACTCGTCGGCGGGGAGGCGGAGGTGCGGGAGCGGTTCGACGAGCGGACGGGGCGTTTCCGGATCCGGGTGCGGGTGGTGAACCGGCACTTCGGGCCGCTCTTCGGTTACGAGGGGTCGTTCGCCGCGACCTACGAGGACATCCGGGTGCGCGGGGTCCGGGCGGGGCTGCGGCCGGTCCGTGAGGAGGCGCGGGCGTGAGCGAGGCGACCCGGGCGAAGCTGCTGGAGGGCGCGCTGCGCACGCTCGTCGAGCAGGGGATCGCCAAGACGTCCGCCCGCTCGATCGCCGCGACCGCCGGGGTGAACCAGGCGCTCGTCTTCTACCACTTCGGGTCCGTGGACGAACTCCTCGCGGCGGCCTGCCGGTTCGGGGCCGAGCAGCGGGTCGCTCGTCACCGGGAGCGGCTGGCGGCGATCGGCTCGCTCGGCGAACTGCTGGCCTTCGGGCGGGAGATGCACGCGGAGGAGCGGGCACAGGGGCATGTGGCCGTGCTGGGGCAGCTTCTCGCGGGGGCGCAGACCCAGCCGCGGCTGGCGCCGGCCACCGCGGCCGGGCTGGAGCTGTGGATCACGGAGGTGGAGGGGGTGCTGCGGCGGGTCCTGTCGGGCTCGCCGCTCGGGGAGTTCGCGGACGCGGGCGGGCTGGCGCGGGCCGTGGCGGCGTCGTTCGTGGGTCTTGAGCTGTACGAGGGGGTCGATCCGCAGGGTGCGGAGGCCGCCCTCGGCGCGCTCGAACAGCTCGCGGCGCTCGCGGCCGCGCTCGACGCTCTGGGACCCGTGGCCCAGCGGGCGGTCCGTCACCACCTCCGGAAGACCGCGGGGCGGTGACGTCCGCAAGGGCCGACCGTCGCGGCCGGGGCTCCGACCGGAAGCGGTGGTACGGGGGCGAGGTGTACCGAAAGGCGAGACGGGGCTGACCAGCATATGACCGGCCGGTAAGGTCGATGCCGTGCCGAAGCCGCTCAGCCTCTCCTTCGACCCCATCTCGCGCGCCGACGAGCACTGGAAGCAGCGCTGGGGAAGCGTCCCGTCCATGGCCGCGATCACCTCGATCATGCGCGCCCAGCAGATCCTGCTGGCGGAGGTCGACGCGGTGGTCAAACCGTACGGGCTGACGTTCGCGCGCTACGAGGCCCTCGTGCTGCTCACCTTCTCCCAGAAGGGCGAGCTGCCGATGTCCAAGATCGGCGAGCGGCTGATGGTGCACCCCACGTCCGTGACGAACACCGTCGACCGTCTGGTGAGGTCCGGCCTCGTGGACAAACGCCCCAACCCCAACGACGGCCGCGGCACCCTCGCCTCGATCACCGACAAGGGCCGCGAGGTCTGCGACGCGGCCACCCGCGACCTCATGTCCATGGACTTCGGCCTGGGCGTCTACGACGCCGAGGAATGCGCGGAGATCTTCGCGATGTTGCGACCGCTGCGGGTGGCCGCGGGGGACTTCGAGGAGAGCTGACCGTCCCCGTCGACGGGCGGATTGCCCGGCGACGGCGGGCCGAGCGCCCTCGGGTCCGTCCCGGCTCAGGCCGCGGCGGGGTCCGGGACCGCGTCCTTGATGATCAGCGGCTCGACCTCGCGGCTCACCTGGCGTTCCACGAAGAAGGCGGCCGTGGGGACGGTACCGGCGAGCAGCACCCAGGCGAGGCGGCCCAGCGGCATCTTCGCCTTGCTGCCGAGGTCGAAGGCGAAGACCAGGTACAGCACGTACAGCCAGCCGTGCGCGAAGCCGACCACCGTGACGAAGCTGTCGAAGCCGTCCAGGTCGAGCAGACGCTTCCCGATCACGCCCGCCGTCAGCAGGATCAGCAGGACGGCGGTGACGTAGGCCATCACCCGGTAGCGGGTCAAGACGCTCTTCTTCATGGCGTCGAGCGTAACGGGTGCTTTTCGGTGCCTCGCGCGCGCGTCCCGGCCCGCGTCCCCGGGCATTTACTAGGACGTCCTAGTAAATTGGAGGCATGGACGCTGACGCCATCGAAGAGGGACGCCGACGCTGGCAGGCACGTTATGACTCCGCCCGGAAGCGGGAGGGGGACTTCACGAGCCTTTCCGGGCAGCGGGTGGAGCCCGTGTACGGGCCCCGGCGCGGGGACGTGTACGAGGGCTTCGAGCGGATCGGATGGCCGGGGGAGTATCCGTTCACGCGGGGGCTGTATCCGACGGGCTACCGGGGGCGGACCTGGACGATCCGGCAGTTCGCCGGGTTCGGGAACGCGGAGGGGACGAACGAGCGGTACCGGTCGATCCTCGCCAAGGGGGGCGGGGGGCTGTCCGTCGCGTTCGACATGCCGACGCTCATGGGGCGGGACTCGGACGATCCGCGCTCGCTCGGTGAGGTCGGGCACTGCGGGGTGGCCGTCGACTCCGCCGCCGACATGGAGGTGCTGTTCCGGGGGATCCCGCTCGGGGACGTCACCACGTCGATGACGATCAGCGGGCCCGCCGTCCCGGTCTTCTGCATGTACGTCGTCGCCGCCGAGCGGCAGGGTGTCGACCCGGCCGTCCTCAACGGCACCCTCCAGACCGACATCTTCAAGGAGTACATCGCGCAGAAGGAGTGGCTCTTCCCGCCCGAGCCCCATCTGCGCCTCATCGGCGATCTGATGGAGTACTGCGCGGCCCGGATCCCCGCCTACAAGCCGTTGTCCGTCTCCGGCTACCACATCCGTGAGGCCGGGGCCACGGCCGCGCAGGAGCTGGCGTACACGCTGGCGGACGGGTTCGGGTACGTGGAGCTGGGGCTCAGCCGTGGGCTGGACGTGGACGTGTTCGCGCCGGGGCTGTCGTTCTTCTTCGACGCGCACCTCGACTTCTTCGAGGAGATCGCCAAGTTCCGCGCCGCCAGGCGGATCTGGGCGCGGTGGATGCGGGACGTGTACGGGGCGCGGACCGACAAGGCGCAGTGGCTGCGCTTCCACACCCAGACCGCCGGGGTCTCGCTGACCGCGCAGCAGCCGTACAACAACGTGGTGCGTACGGCGGTGGAGGCGCTGTCCGCGGTGCTCGGCGGGACCAACTCCCTGCACACCAACGCCCTCGACGAGACGCTGGCGCTGCCGAGCGAGCGGGCGGCGGAGATCGCGCTGAGGACGCAACAGGTGCTGATGGAGGAGACCGGGGTCGCCAACGTGGCCGATCCGCTGGGTGGTTCGTGGTACGTCGAGCAGCTGACGGACCGCATCGAGGCCGACGCCGAGAAGATCTTCGACCAGATCAGGGAGCGGGGTCTGCGGGCGCGTCCCGACGGGGTGCATCCCGTCGGGCCGATGACGTCCGGGATCCTGCGGGGGATCGAGGACGGGTGGTTCACCGGGGAGATCGCGGAGGCCGCGTTCCGGTATCAGCAGGCCCTGGAGAAGGGAGAGAAGCGGGTGGTCGGGGTCAACGTCCACCAGGGGTCGGTGACCGGGGATCTGGAGATCCTGCGGGTCGGGCACGAGGTGGAGCGGGAGCAGGTGCGGGTGCTGGACGGGCGGCGGGCGCGGCGGGACGGTGGGGCCGTGCGGGCGGGGCTCGACGCGATGGTCGCCGCCGCTCGGGACGGGGGCGACATGATCGGGCCGATGCTCGACGCGGTGCGGGCCGAGGCGACGTTGGGGGAGATCTGTGGGGTGTTGCGGGAGGAGTGGGGGGTGTATATGGAGCCGGCGGGCTTCTAGTGGGGGCTCCTTCAGGCGGCTTCACGGGCGGGGTGGGGGCCGGTGGGCGTCACGGACCCGGGGCTCGCCCCGGACCGCGTTCGCACAGTTCCCCGTGCCCCTGAGAAGCGCCGGGGCCCCGCACCCCGCACAACGACAGGGCCCCCTCACTCGGACGGAGTCGCTGCCGTGCCCTTCAGGCCCGTCAGCAGCAGCCTGGTGAAGTCGCCCACCCATTGTTCGTCCGCCGGGCCCGCGCTGATCAGGGTGCGGTGGACCACCGCGCCGGCCACGACGTCGAAGATGAGGTCGACGGTGCGGGAGGCGGTGGTGGCGTCGGGTTCGAGGGGCAGTTCGCCTCGGGTCTGGGCGCGGGTGCGGCCCTCCAGGACGAGGCGTTTCTGGCGGTCGACGATGGACGCGCGGATGCGTTCGCGCAGGGCGTCGTCGCGGGTGGACTCCGCGATGACCGCCATCAGGCCGCTCCTGGCCTCGGGCCGGGCCAGGATCGCCGCGAATTGGAGCACGACGCCCTCGATGTCGGCCGCCAGGCTGCCCCGGTCGGGAAGGCGCAGTTCGTCGAAGAGTTCCGCGACCGCGTCCACGACCAGTTCGTTCTTGCCCGCCCAGCGGCGGTAGAGCGTCGTCTTCGCGACGCCGGCCCGCGTGGCCACGTCACCCAGGGTCAGCTTCGACCAGCCGAGATCGACCAGCGCCTCCCGGGTCGCCGCCAGGATCGCGGCGTCCGCGGCGGCACTGCGCGGTCGGCCGCCCGTGGCGCGGGAGGCGGGGGTGCGGCTCTGCATCCGCCGACCATATCCGGCCGTTGTCGAAATCCTGGGTGGTGGCGTGAGGCAGATCACTGCGGAGTGGGTAGTGAGGGGTACAGGGAGTCGCCCGGGGCAGTTACGCTACGAGTCGTAGCGAAAGCTGGGGGTGGGCACCTGGCTCTCGGGACGCTTTTCACCCGCGCGCTCGGAAGGGGGAGGATGTACTCATGCAGCCACGGAACATGTCCATGAGCGGAGTCGTCGACCTCGCCGCGGTGAAGGCGGCCCAGGAGGCCAAGGCGAAGGCGGAGCAGGCGCGCGCCGAAGCGGCACGGCAGGGCGGCGGAGGGGCGGTGTCCCCGGCCGACCTGGTCATCGACGTCGATGAGGCCGGGTTCGAGAGCGAGGTTCTGCAGCGGTCCACCGAAGTGCCCGTCGTCATCGACTTCTGGGCCGAGTGGTGCCAGCCCTGCAAGCAGCTCAGCCCGGTGCTGGAGCGGCTGGCCGTCGAGTACGCCGGCAAGTTCGTCCTCGCCAAGATCGATGTCGACGCCAACCAGATGTTGATGCAGCAGTTCGGTATCCAGGGGATCCCGGCTGTGTTCGCCGTAGTAGCCGGGCAGGCGCTGCCCCTCTTCCAGGGAGCCGCCCCCGAGCAGCAGATCCGCTCGACCCTCGACCAGCTCGTGCAGGTCGCCGAGGAGCGCTTCGGGCTCACCGGCCTCGTGGTGGACCCGGACGCCGAGGCCGGCGCCCCCGTCCAGGCGGCCCCGCAGATCCCGGCCGGCCCGTACGACCACCTGCTCGAAGCCGCCGTGCACGCCCTGGACGCGGGCGACTTCGGCGGCGCGGTGCAGGCGTACAAGAACGTGCTGAGCGACGACCCGGGCAACACCGAGGCCAAACTGGGCCTCGCACAGGCCGAGTTGCTGCAGCGTGTGCAGGGAGCCGATCCGCAGGACGTGCGCAAGGCGGCCGCCGACAACCCCGGTGACGCGCAGGCGCAGATCGCCGCGGCGGACCTCGACCTCGTCGGCGGACATGTGGAGGACGCGTTCGGTCGACTCATCGACACCGTGCGGGTCACCGCGGGGGACGACCGGGAGGCCGTACGGACGCGGCTGCTGGAGCTGTTCGAGGTGGTCGGCGGCGACGATCCGCGGGTGGCCACGGCGCGGCGCGCGCTGGCGCGGGCGCTGTTCTGACCCGCTGGTGAACCCTCGTCCCGGCTGAGCGCCGGCTCCGCCGGGCGGGGGGTTCGGGGGCCGGGGGGCCTTCGTCCCGGAGTGCCGGGACGTGTGTTGCGCGAGTGAGAGATTTGGCGACACAGCGACACCGCGGCCGCGTTTTGCCAAATCTTGGTAAACGCGGCCGCTGTTACTGGCAGTAAGAGAATCTCGTCGATCTGTCGGACTCTGTCCATCTGTCAGCCGTTGTGTCACCTCACTCGGCGACACCCTGGGTCGCTGGCCGATGCCGATGGGTCGTTGTTCGGTTATCCGTCCGTTACTAGCCAGTAACGACCCCCCTTGCGGGGGCGGCGAGAATGCACCACGATCGGCGACGCTCGGTCCTTCCCCGTACCCCGCCAACCAGGCGGGTCAACGGTTTTCTGGGTCCCCACCGAGTAGAGCGGGCGACAGTGGCGCCTTGCTCTTGGACAGGGGGGTCTCCGCCCGAGGGTGGAGCCTGTCCAGCAGGTTGTGCGTGATGCGTGTCAGGCGCGGCCAGTGGTTGTCGCTCGGGGGTGATCGCCGGTGAGTTCGGGCGCTGTTCGCGCCACCGAGCGCGGGCGCTCTCCTTCCCGAGGACGTAGCACTTCTCCCATCCCTGCCTGGCTGAGCCGCCACCTATGGGGGCGAGCCGGTGTCAGGAGATGTACGTCCGAGAAGGAGGAAATATGGAGTCCCAGGTGCGTGGCGGGACCAGATGGAAGCGGTTCGCTGTGGTCATGGTGCCCAGCGTCGCCGCTACGGCAGCGATAGGTGTCGCCCTCGCGCAGGGTGCTCTCGCAGCGTCGTTCAGTGTGTCGGGCCAGTCGTTCAAGGTGACGGCTGACCAGCTCGACGGTACGGGCTTCTCGCAGTACGGAGCGCTCGACGAGGGGTACACCCTCAAGGGCGAGAAGACGGTTCACCCCGTCGCCGTCTCGGCGTTCAAGTCCGCGTCGATCACCAACATGTGCCAGTCGGTCGTCACCCCGGGCGTCCCGTTGCTCGGTAGCGTCAGCCTCAAGCTGACCGCCGGTACGGGTGGCAAGAAGGTCGAGGCCGAGAACCTCTACATCGACGTCGAGGACCTCTCGGCGGATGCCGTCTTCCGCGGCATCGACATCGGTGTGGCGGCCAAGGACGCCAAAAAGGGTCCGGGCATGAAGGGTGGCTCGGAGCAGGCCAACCCCTACGGGTTCGCCCAGCAGGCCGACTCGGCCTCGCTGACCGACGTGAAGCAGACGGCGTGGGCCACCACTGCCGGAACCTTCAAGCTGAGCAACCTGAAGATGTCGCTCCACAAGGGCACGGTGGAGTGCTACTAGGCACTCCCTGGGCGGGTGAGGGGGCCTGTGCTTCCTCGCCCGCCCGTCCCCCAGCGCCGTGCGCTCCGCCGCGCACGCGCAGTCCGTACGTGAATTCCGTACGCGCGCTTCGGCGTACGTGAACTTGTCACAGCAACACCGTTCCAGGGAGCTGTTGTCCATGAGCGCCGAGTCAACGGGGCAGAACGAAGACTATCTCCGCGTCCTCCGGCGGCGCTTCCGCGACTGGAGGGGCAGCCGTCCCTTCTGGGCGGGCCTGTTGGTACTGCTCAGCGGCTTCCCGATCATGTACTTCCCGTACGCGAACCTGCAGCTCGGTCACCTCACACTCGCCATGGCGACGACGGGCGGTTCGGGCTCCCTCATCATCGGCGTGCTGCTGGTGGTGCTCGGGGTCAGCCTGTGGTTCCAGCGGCACGTACGCACCTTCGCCGGTACGGCGGCGATCCTCCTGGCCCTCGTGTCCATCCCCGTCTCCAACCTCGGAGGCTTCGGCTTCGGCTTCCTGCTCGCCCTGATCGGCGGCGCGCTGGCCATCGCCTGGGCGCCCGGTCACGACGAGGCGCCGGTGCCGTCCACGTACCGCACCCCGGCTCGGGCCGGGGCCGCCCAGGACGCGACCGCCGGGAACACGACGGCTGAGAGCACGGCACAGCAAGGTGCGGTCCTCCTGCACAAGGGCGACGCCCCCGAGCCCGCGACAGCGGGTTCGATGAGCGGGGCGGCCAACGGCGAGGGCGACGACCTGTCAGGTACCACCCCCACGAACGGGACGAACGGGAGGCACAGTGCCGGCTGACGAGGTGACCCACGGGACTTCGGTGGGAGAGTCCCGTGCGAGATCCGGACCGCGGCACGCGGCACCCAGGAAGCCCCTTCTCACCCGGCTGAACATGCCGGCGGGCAAGGCGATAGCCCTGGCGGCCATGCCTACGGCGGTCCTCATGGGCATGGGCTTCACCCCCACCCTGGCACTCGCCGAGGACCCCGCGTCCAAGAGCCTGACGGCCGACGAGTACAAGGACTGCGTGACGGCCCTGGAGGCCGCCGAGGACGGCAAGGACACCTCCGCCTCCCCGACCCCGACGCCGTCCGCCTCCGCCACGGAGAGCGCCGACTCCTCGGACGACGAGGCGAAGGACGAGGACAAGCCCGCGGGCGACGACGCCGCGGACGACTCCGCCTCCGACGACACGCCCTCCGACGACTCCTCTTCGCCGGATTCAGGTTCCGACGACAAGGAGACGGGGGACGACTCCGCGCCGACGGACACCTCCGACAAGCCGGCCTCGGACGACGCGGCCTCCGACAAGGCGGCCGCGGACACGGCGTCGGACTCCGCCTCGGAGAGCGGCAGCGGCGGCAACGTCCTGGAGGACATCGGCAGCGCGCTCGAGGACCTGTTCACGCCCGACGACAAGGAGTCGGGGAGCGACACCCCGTCCCCGTCCACCAGCCCGTCCCCGTCGCCCTCGGCGGCGGACAGCGGCTCCGGCGAGGACACGGACGACGACAAGGACTCCGGCAAGGACGGCAAGGGCTCCGTCGACGTCACCGACAAGGTCGAGGACTCCGCCAAGGACGTCACCGGCACCGCCGACGACGAGACCGACGAGAAGACCGACGACAAGACCGACAAGGCCGACGACGCCGAGGACACGGCGAAGGACACCGCCGCCGACGCCACCGCGACGCCGAGCCCGTCCCCGAGCGAGAGCACGGACCTGGACGACTGCTTCGTCGCCACGGACGACGAGAGCGGCGTCGAGAAGGGCATCCCCGCGCTGCCCTCCGACCCCTGGTACCTGAACGCAAGCTCGCTGCTCCTCAAGGGCGCCGACTACAAGGGCGTCGTCAAGGTGCGGACCGCCGACGGCAAGGTCAAGGAGGTGCTGAAGTACGTCATCTCCGACGGCACCGACATCGGCGACCTCCACCAGACGGTCGACGACAAGCAGGCCGGCGTGACCTACCACGTGCAGGCCGGCAAGGGCACGACGTCCACCATCCGCGACGGCCAGACGGTCATGTACACCGAGAGCATCTCCGGCAACCTGCTCGGTCTGATCCCGGTGACCTTCGACCCGAAGCACCCGCCGCCGCTGAACATCCCGCTGATCTACTTCACCAAGGTGAAGGTCGTCCAGGCGGGCCAGTTCGGCGGGACGCTCACCGTGCCGGGGCTGCACCAGTTCACCACCAAGTGAGCACCCGCCTCCCCGCGGCCCGCTGAGCGCCGCACAGGACCCTTCCGGGAGCCGCACAGACCGAGGGCGCCCCCTGTTCCAGGGGGCGCCCTCGGCGCTCTTGCGGACGATCTCGGGCCGCGTCAGTCGCGGGCGCCGCCGCCCAGGTGGTGCACCCGGACCATGTTGGTCGTGCCCGGGACACCGGGGGGCGAGCCGGCGGTGATGACCGCGATGTCGCCCTCCTGGAAGCGCTTGAGCTTGACCATCTCCTGGTCCACCAGGTCGACCATCTCGTCGGTGCTGTTCACGAACGGCACGACGTGCGACTCGACACCCCAGCTGAGCGCCAGCTGGTTGCGGGTGGACTCGTCGGTGGTGAACGCGACGATCGGCTGGGAGGCGCGGTAGCGCGACAGCCGGCGGGCGGTGTCACCGGACTGCGTGAAGGCGACCAGGGCCCGGCCGCCGAGGAAGTCGGCGATCTCGCAGGCGGCACGGGCGATCGAACCACCCTGCGTCCGCGGCTTCTTGCCCGGCACCAGCGGCTGCAGGCCCTTGGAGAGCAGCTCCTGCTCGGCCACCGTGACGATCTTCGACATCGTGCGGACCGTCTCCAGCGGGTACGCGCCCACGCTGGACTCCGCCGACAGCATGACCGCGTCCGCGCCGTCCAGGATGGCGTTGGCGACATCGGACGCCTCGGCGCGCGTGGGGCGGGAGTTGGTGATCATCGACTCCATCATCTGGGTCGCCACGATCACCGGCTTGGCGTTGCGGCGGCACAGCTCGATGAGCCGCTTCTGCACCATGGGGACCTTTTCGAGCGGGTACTCGACGGCCAGGTCGCCACGGGCGACCATCACGCCGTCGAACGCCATCACGACGTCCTCCATGTTCTCCACGGCCTGCGGCTTCTCCACCTTGGCGATGACGGGGACCCGGCGGCCCACCTCGTCCATCACCTTGTGGACGTCCCGCACGTCCTCGGCGTCCCGCACGAAGGACAGCGCCACCAGGTCGCAGCCCATCCGCAGCGCGAAGCGCAGGTCCTCGACGTCCTTCTCGGACAGCGCCGGCACGTTGACGGCCGCGCCGGGCAGGTTGATGCCCTTGTGGTCGGAGATGACCCCGCCCTCGATGACCTCGGTCCGCACCCGCGGGCCGTCGATCTCCAGGACCTTCAGCTCGACGTTGCCGTCGTTGATGAGGATCTGGTCGCCGGGGGAGACGTCACCGGGCAGACCCTTGTACGTCGTACCGCAGATCTGCTTGTCGCCCGGCACGTCCTCGGCGGTGATGGTGAACTCGTCACCGCGCACCAGCTCCACCGGGCCCTCGGCGAAGGTCTCCAGGCGGATCTTGGGGCCCTGCAGATCGGCGAGGACACCGAGAGCCACACCGGTCTCGGCGGAGGCGGCCCGGACCCGGTCGTAGCGACCCTGGTGCTCGGCGTGGCTGCCGTGGCTGAAATTGAAACGGGCCACGTTCATGCCGGCCTCGATGAGGGCGACCAGTTGCTCGTGGGAGTCGACCGCGGGGCCGAGAGTACAGACGATTTTCGAACGGCGCATGGGACGATCCTATCGGTTTGTTTCGCTGCGGAATATTCCGTCTGATGGAATAGCAAATGTGCGGCTATGCGCTCAGGCGTGTTACCGGTGTGTATTACTCGGCTGTTCTCCGCTCACTCACGTCCTCTTCGCTCATGTGACGACCAGGGCATACGTTTGTGTCGCGATCTCCAGTTCCTCGTCCGTCGGCACCACCGCGACCGCGACCCGGGCGCCGGCCGGCGAGATCAGCCGCGGCTCCCCACCGCGTACGGCGTTCAGCTCGCCGTCGACCGCGAGGCCCAGCCCCTCCAGGCCCGCCACGGCGGCCTCCCGCACGGGCGCGGCGTTCTCGCCGACTCCGGCGGTGAACACGACCGCGTCCACCCGGCCGAGGACCGCGCAGTAGGCGCCGATGTACTTCTTCAGCCGGTGAATGTAGATGTCGAAGGCCAGCTTCGCCCGCTCGTCGCCCTCGTCGACACGGCGGCGAATTTCCCGCATGTCGTTGTCGCCGCACAGTCCGATCAGACCGCTCTTCTTGTTGAGGAGAGTGTCGATCTCGTCCGTGGACATTTCGCCAACGCGCATCAAATGAAAGATGACGGCCGGGTCCAGGTCTCCGGACCGTGTACCCATCACGAGTCCCTCCAAGGGCGTGAGCCCCATGGAGGTGTCCACGCACCGCCCGCCCTCGACCGCCGAGGCGGACGCCCCGTTGCCGAGGTGCAGCACGATCACGTTCACGTCCTCGGGGGCCCTGCCGAGCAGTGCGGCCGTGGCCCGGGAGACGTACGCGTGCGAGGTGCCGTGGAAGCCGTAGCGCCGGATGCGGTGGGCGTCGGCGGTCTCCACGTCGATCGCGTAACGGGCCGCGGACTCCGGCATCGTCGTGTGGAACGCGGTGTCGAAGACGGCGACCTGGGGGAGGTCGGGCCGCAGGGCCCGGGCGGTGTGGATACCGGTGAGGTTGGCCGGGTTGTGCAGCGGCGCCACGGGGATCAGGCGCTCGATCTCGGCGAGGACGGTGTCGTCGACGACCGTCGGCTGCGTGAAGCTCTGCCCGCCGTGCACGACACGGTGCCCGATGGCGGCCAGCTCGGGGGAGTCGAGGCCGAGCCCGTCGGCCGCCAGTTCCTCGGCGACGGCCTTCAGGGCGGCCTCGTGGTCGGCGATCGGGCCGGTGCGCTCACGGGAGACGCCGCCGCCGGTGAGCGGGGTGTGCTTCAGCCGGGAGTTCTCCTCGCCGATCCGCTCGACCAGCCCCACGGCCAGCCGGCCGCTGTCGCGCATGTCGAGCAGCTGGTACTTCACCGAGGAGGAGCCGGAGTTGAGGACGAGTACGCGGGTGGCGGTCACGGTCTGCTTCCTGACGGGGTTCACTTGCCGGGGGTGCCGAGGGTGCCGGGGGTGCCGGGGGTGCCGGGGGTGCCGGGGGTGCCGGGGGTGCCGGGGGTGCCGAGGGCGGCGGTGGTCTGCGCCTGGATCGCCGTGATGGCGACCGTGGTGACGATGTCCTGGACGAGCGCGCCCCGGGACAGGTCGTTGACCGGCTTGCGCAGCCCCTGGAGGACCGGCCCGACCGCGAGCGCGCCCGCCGACCGCTGCACGGCCTTGTAGGTGTTGTTGCCGGTGTTGAGGTCCGGGAAGATCAGCACCGTCGCCTGGCCCGCGACCTCGGAGTCCGGCAGCTTCGTCGCCGCGACACTCGGCTCGACGGCGGCGTCGTACTGGATCGGCCCCTCGATCAGCAGGTCGGGCCGTCGCGCGCGCACCAGCTCGGTGGCCTGGCGCACCTTGTCGACGTCGGCGCCCGAGCCGGAGGTTCCCGTGGAGTACGACAGCATCGCGATCCGCGGTTCGACCCCGAACTGCCGCGCGGTGGCGGCCGACTGGACGGCGATGTCGGCGAGCTGCTCGGCGTTCGGGTCCGGGTTGACCGCGCAGTCCCCGTAGACCAGCACCTTGTCGGCGAGGCACATGAAGAACACGGACGAGACGATGTCCGCGTCCGGCCTGGTCTTGATGATCTCGAAGGCCGGGCGGATGGTGGCGGCGGTGGAGTGCACCGACCCCGACACCATCCCGTCGGCGAGCCCCTCCTGGACCATGAGCGTGCCGAAGTAGTTCACATCGGACACCACGTCGTACGCCAGCTCGACGCTGATGTTCTTGTGGGCGCGGAACCGGGCGTACTTCTCGGCGAACATGTCCCGCCACGTGGAGGTCGCCGGGTCCACCAACTGGCTGTCGCCCAGGTCGATGCCGAGGTCGGCGGCCTTCTTGCGGATCTGCTCGACCGGGCCCAGCAGCGTGAGGTCGCAGACCCCGCGCCGCAGCAGTACCTCGGCCGCGTGCAGGACGCGCTCCTCGGTCCCCTCGGGCAGGACCACGCGACGCCGTTCGGAGCGGGCCTGCTCCAGCAGCGTGTGCTCGAACATCATCGGCGTGACCCGGTCGCTGCTCGGCGCGGAGACCCGGCCCCGCAGCTCGACGGTGTCGACGTATCGCTCGAACAGCCCGAGCGCGGTCTCCGCCTTGCGCGGTGTCGCCGCGCTCAACTTGCCCTCCATGGAGAAGAGTTCGGAGGCGGTGAGGAAGGAACCCGTCTCGACGGCGACCACGGGGGTGCCGGGCGCGAGCCGGGACGCGAGGGTCAGCACCTCCTTGCTGGGCCGCTCGTTCAGGGTGAGCAGCACACCGGCGATCGGCGGGGTGCCGGCGCTGTGGGCGGCGAGGGCGCCGACGACGAGGTCCGCGCGGTCGCCGGGGGTGACGACCATGCAGCCCGGGGTCAGGGCGTTGAGGAAGTTCGGCAGCATGGCCCCGCCGAAGACGAAGTTCAGCGCGTCGCGGGCGAGGCCCGCGTCGTCGCCGAGGAGGACCTTGCCGCCGAGGGCGTGGGTGATCTGGGCGACGGTGGGCGCGGAGAGCGCCGGCTCGTCGGGCAGGACGTAACAGGGCACGGGCAGGGGCAGCCGGGAGTCGCCGAGCCGCTCGGCTATCTCGGTGCGGTCGGCGGGCGCGACCCGGTTGACGACCATGGCGAGCACGTCGCAGCCGAGGCTCTCGTAGGCGCGGAACGCGTTGTGCGTCTCGGCGGCCACCGAATCGGCGGTCTGCTTGCGGCCGCCGACGACCGGGATGACGGAGGCGCCGAACTCGTTGGCGAGCCGGGCGTTGAGGGAGAGCTCGTCCGGGAACTGGGTGTCGGCGAAGTCCGTACCGAGGACGAGGACGACGTCGAAGTCGCGCGCGACGGCGTGGAACCGGTCCACGAGCGTCGACACCAGCTCGCCCGTGCCGTGCTCGGCCTGGAGCGTGGACGCCTCGTGGTAGTCCATGCCGTACACGGTCGCCGGGTCCTGGGTGAGCCGGTACCGTGCGCGCAGCAGATCGAAGAGGCGGTCCGGTCCGTGGTGCAGCAGCGGCCGGAACACCCCCACCCGGTCGACCTGGCGGGTCAGGAGCTCCATGACCCCCAGCTCGACGACCTGGCGGCCGTCGCCGCGGTCGATCCCGGTCACGTACACGCTGCGCGTCACGTGTGCTCTCCGTTTCATGTGGGACGTGTAGGACGTGTGGTGCGGTTGGTGGGGGCTCGGTCGGCAGGGGTGAAAATCACCGTCGCGGCGGACAGAAACCCTCTTGACAATACCCTTGACCATGGATAAGGCGCCCATCAGCCCGTCGTGGTGCCCGGGCGGGAGCGGACGGGCGCGGCGACCCCCTGGGAGCCGTGAAACAATCGGACTGGCTCATAAGTACCAGCACCGAGCAGGACCGATCAGGACGATCAGGAGACACAGCACGATGCGTATCGGAGTTCTCACCGCAGGCGGCGACTGTCCGGGCCTGAACGCAGTGATCCGGTCGGTCGTGCACCGAGCGGTCGCCCAGTACGGCGACGAGGTCATCGGCTTCGAGGACGGCTACGCCGGCCTGCTCGACGGCCGCTACCGCAGCCTCGACCTGGAGTCCGTCAGCGGCATCCTCGCCCTCGGCGGCACCATGCTCGGCTCCTCCCGCCTCCAGCGCGACCGCCTCCGCGAGGCCTGCGAGAACGCGCAGGACATGGCGAACCGGTTCGGTATCGACGTACTCATCCCGATCGGCGGCGAGGGCACGCTGACGGCGGCGCGGATGCTGTCGGACGCGGGCCTGCCGGTGGTCGGCGTCCCGAAGACCATCGACAACGACATCTCCTCGACGGACCGCACCTTCGGCTTCGACACGGCCGTCGGGGTCGCCACCGAGGCGATGGACCGCCTGAAGACGACCGCCGAGTCGCACCAGCGCGTGATGGTGGTCGAGGTCATGGGCCGGCACGCGGGCTGGATCGCGCTGGAGTCGGGCATGGCGGCTGGCGTGCACGGCATCTGCCTGCCCGAGCGCGCGTTCGACCCGGCCGATCTGGTGAAGATGGTCGAGGAGCGCTTCGCGCGCGGCAAGAAGTTCGCGGTGATCTGTGTCGCCGAGGGCGCCCACCCCGCCGAGGGCTCGATGGACTACGGCCACGGCGCGATCGACCAGTTCGGCCACGAGCGCTTCCAGGGCATCGGTACCGCGCTGGCGTACGAGCTGGAGCGCCGCCTCGGCAAGGAGGCCAAGCCGGTCATCCTCGGCCACGTCCAACGGGGCGGCACCCCGACCGCGTACGACAGGGTGCTCGCCACCCGCTTCGGCTGGCACGCGGTGGAGGCCGCGCACCGGGCCGACTTCGGCCGGATGACCGCGCTGCGCGGCACCGACGTGGTGATGGTGCCGCTGGCGGAGGCCGTGACCGAGCTGAAGACGGTGCCGAAGGACCGGATGGACGAGGCGGAGTCGGTGTTCTAGACCGGTTGCCGGTGAGGAGGGCGTCCCGGCCCCTTCAGTGGGCCGCCGTTCTCCGCACGAGTGCCCAGAAGTGGCCGACGACGTGGTCCAGGTAGTCACGGCCCGCTTCGCCGGAGTCGGTGGCGGCGGTGCCGTCGGCCCAGGTGAGGGTGGCGGTCATCAGGTCCTGGTAGTCGGTGTGCATCTCCCGCAGGACGTCCTCCAGCAGACGCCGGTCGAGGTGTCTGTCGAGGGACAGCAGCTTGAGGGCGGGCCGCACATACGCCTGCCAGCGGGTGGTCACCGCGCTGCGCAGCAGTTCCCTGAGCCGTTCCTCGCGTCCGGTGGCGACGACGAGTTCGGGGATCGTGAGATCGAGTGCGACGCCGAGGGCGGCGGACTGGCGGTCGGTGCCGCGCCACTCCTCGCTCTCCTCCATCCCCAGATAGGCGGAGACTTCGAGCCCGACCGCGCGGGCGACGTCCTCGGCGGCGATCCCCCGCGCCGTGCGGTGCTCGCGCACGGACCGGGGCGTGCCGATGAGTTCGCTGGTCGAGCACCACAACACACCGGCGAGCGCGGTGAGTTCGGGGCCGGTGGGCGCGATGCCGCCGCGCTCCCAGGCGGCGACCAGGTCCGGGGTGACATGGGGGAGCCCGTACGAGGAGCGCATGCCGTACGCGACGTGCTCGGGCCCCATGCCGAGGGCGATACGCAGTCGCCGGGCCGCGGGGGCGTTGAAGGGCGGAGTGGGGGTGTCGGCTGTCCGGGGTTCCGGGGGCGGCTGGTGGAGCTGCCGTTCGGGTTCGTTGGCTGAACGTCGGTGCACGCGCACACCGTAGATCCGCGCGGCGCCGATGACTACGGGCTGTTCGGCCACAATCACGGATGGTGGGAACCCCTGGCCGGTGAGACGTCTGTGACTCGTCGGTTCCGGCGCGCCTCGGCGAGGATGCCCGGGTAGGAATGACCGCATGACGAAGCTGGACGGACACATGCGCGAGCGCCTACTGGCGCCGAACTTCTGGCACTTGGCGACGGTCGGGCCGGACGGCGCGCCTCAGGTATCACCCATGTGGGTGGACATCGAGGCCGTCGGCGACACCGAACACGTCATGGTCAACACCTCCGTCGGGCGGGTGAAGGAGGAGAACCTGCGCCGCAACCCGCTGGTGTCCCTGTCCCATCACGACCCCGAGAACCCCTACGACCGGGCCGAGATCCGGGGGCGGGTGGTGCGGTTCGTGGAGGGTGACGAGGCGCTGCGCGCCATGGACCGGCTCACCCGCAAGTACATCGGGCAGGAGCGGTATCCGTGGCTGCTGCCCGGGGAGCGGCGGCTGATGATCCTGATCGAACCGCTGCGGGTACGGCGGGTCGTGGGCGTGGAGCCGTTCCGGGCGGGGGTGCTGCCGCAGGGGTGAGGGGAGGGGACCCCGGCCGGCCGCGGAAGCCGGCCGGCCTCACCCCTTGACCGCCCCGCCCAGCGCGAACCCACCGCCCAGCCGCCGGGCCACCGCCACGTACAGCAGGATCACCGGCGTCGAGTAGATCACCGAGAACGCCGCCAACTGGCCGTAGACCACCGTTCCCCGGTTCCCGAAGAAGTCGTTGATGCTGACGGCCGCCGGCATCTGTTCCGGGGTGAGCAGGAGCATGAACGGGACGAAGAAGTTCCCCCACATCATCACGAAGGAGAAGACGGTCACCACGGCGACGCCCGGTCCCATCAGCGGGAGCACCACCCGCAGCAGCGACTGCGACGACGACGCGCCGTCCGTCCACGCCGCCTCCTCCAGTTCCTTCGGCACCCCGTCCATGAAGTTCTTCATCAGCCAGATCGCGAACGGCAGTTGGGAGGCGGCGAAGAAGAAGATCGTGCCCTGCATGGTGTCGATCAGGTTCACCTGGACGAAGAGCGCGTACACCGGGACCATGATCGCCGTGATCGGCAGGCTCGTCGCGAAGAGGATCGTCAGAAGGAAGGGGCGGTTCAGACGGGAGCGGAAGCGGGAGAGCGGGTAGGCCGCCAGAGCCGAGCACACCACGGTCAGCGCCGTGCCCGCGCCGCACAGGAGCAGGCTGTTGAGCAGCGGCGTGAAGGTGATGTCCGGGGTCAGGACGGCGTCGAAGTTGTCGAGGGTCACGCCGTCGGGGATCCTCACCGTCAGGTCCGCACGCGGATCCACGGAGGAGAGGACCACCCAGGCCAGCGGGAGCACGAAGGCCGCGGCGACGACGAGGAGGCCGCCGTCGGCGGCCAGCCGGTGGCGGACCGCGCGGCGGGAGAGAGGGGCCCGGGTCTTCGGGGCCACGGGAGTCACACCTCCGTCCGCAGCAGGCGCAGATAGAGCACCGAGAACAACGAGCCCACCACCAGCAGCAACAGGGCCACCGCGGTGCCGTAGCCGATCATGCTCTTCTGGAACGCCTCCTCGTACATGAACAGGGGCAGGGTCTGGCTCCGGCCGCCGGGGCCGCCTCGCGTCATCACCCAGATCAGGCCGAACACGGACAGCGTCTGCAGGGTGATGAGCATCAGGTTGGTGCCGATGGAGCGGCGGATCATCGGGAGCGTGATGTGCCACATGCGGCGCATGCCGCTCGCGCCGTCGACCTCCGCCGCCTCCGTGATCTCCTTCGGGATCTCGTTCAGGGCCGCCGAGTACACCAGCATCGAGAACGCCGTGCCCCGCCAGACGTTCGCGAACGACACGGCCAGGATCGGCAGCGTGTAGAGCCAGTTCTGGGACGGCAGACGGAGCCAGTCCAGGACCGCGTTCAGCGTCCCCTCGCGGCGGAAGAACGCGTAGAGGAGGAAGCCGGCCACGACCTCCGGCAGGACCCAGGCCGTGACGACGATGCCACCGACCAGCGTGCGCACGGGTTTCGAGGCGCGCCGCATCAGGGCGGCCAGGACCAGGCCGAGGGTGTTCTGGCCGAGCAGCGCCGAGACCACCGTGAAGACCAGGGTGAGCCAGACCGCGTTGAGGAACGCCTCGTCCCCGAACGCCGTACGGAAGTTCTCGAAGCCGACGAAGGAGTCCTCGGCCTGGCCGGTGAGCTGGAGGTCGGTGAAGGCGATGTACGCGCAGTAGCCGATGGGGCCGGCGAGGAAGAGGAGCAGGAGGACGGTGGCGGGGGTGAGGGGGAGGGCCCGGGTGAACGCCCGGAACGCGGGGCGGGGCGGTCCCTTCGCGGCCGGCCCCTTCATGCGCGGGGGCTCATTCCTCGGTCACCTGGCCGTCCGTGGCCGCCCGCAGTTCCTCGTCGTAGTTCTCGGCCGCCTCGGACACGGACGCGTCGCCCGTCGTCACGGATTCCATCGCTTCCTGGATGGCCGTGGAGACCTTGGGATAGGCCGGGTACGCCGGCCGGTAGTGCGTGCTCGACACCAGGTCCGTGAAGAACTCGATGCCGGGCTGGGCCTTGGCGTACGCCGGGTCCTCGGCCACGTCCCTGCGGACCGCGATCCCCGAGTTGGCGATGTACCACTTCCGGGCGTTGGCCTTGGACTGCATGGTCTTGACGAACGCGAAGGCGAGATCGGGGTTCCCGGCCTTGTCGGGGATCGCCCAGGTCCAGCCGCCGGACATGCTCACCTTGCCGGGGGACTGGCCGTGCTGGGTGGGCATGGGGGCGAGGCCGAGCCTCTGCGACCACTGGGGCCATGCGTGGCCGCTGCCGGGCAGCCAGTCCTGGGGGAGCCAGGAGCCGTCGAGGTTGATGCCGAGCCTGCCCTCGGGGAGGAGTTCACCGCGCACCCGGGTCGCGATGTTGGGGTCGAGGGCGTCGGAGACCTCCGGCCCGAGCTTCTCCTTGAAGACCGTCTCCACGAAGCCGAGGGCGTCCTCGAAACCCTGGGTGCCGGCCTTCCACTTCTTCGACTTCTCGTCGTACAGCGGGTCACCGGCCCCGGCGGCGGTGGCCCCCTCCGTGCCGTAGAGGAGCATCTCGAAGCCCTGCATGGTCGCCGCCTCGCCCGCCGGTTTCCCCGTGTAGATGTTCAGGGGGATGACGCCGGGGACCTTCCGCTTGATCGTGCGGGCCGCGTCCAGGACGTCGGCCCAGGTCTTCGGCCGCCAGTCCGCCGGCAGCCCCGCCTTGTCGAAGACCGCCTTGTCGAACCACAGCCCGCGGGTGTCCGTGCCGTCCGGGATGCCGTACGTCTTCCCGTCCTCGGCCTTCGCCGCCGCCTTGGCCGTGTCGATGAACTGGTCCCAGTCCTTCCAGTCGGCCAGATAGTCGTCCAGGGGCCGCAGATAACCGCTCGTGATGTCGGAGTTGATGAGGAAGGTGTCCTCGTAGACCAGATCCGGTGCCGTCTTCGGCGACCGCAGCATCTGCTGGACCTTGGTGTAGTACTCCGAGTCCGGGGCCTTGATCGGGACGAGCTTCACCTTCTTGCCCGGATTCGCCTTCTCGAACTGCTTCTTGACGTCGGCGAGGAAGGTGTCCATCACCCGGACCTGGTTGTCCGTGGACTGTTTGTAGGAGACCTCCACGGTGTCCGGGTCACTGCCGGAACCGCCGCCGCAGGCCGTGAGGACGCCGGGAGCGGTGATCGCCAGAGTCGCGGTGAGGAGGAGACGGAGGGGGGATCGGTGGGGGCGGGGTGCGGTGGGGCGCACGGGCACGACCTCCTGCTGGCTACGTCGTTGTGGCCTTGGGTGGTGCCCGGTGACGGTACGAGGAATGGTCTAGTCAGGTCAATGCGTCTGCACCGATCCCCGGGAGGGCCGCGGAGATCCGCCGGAAGGGCCCTACCCCTTCACCCACCGGTACTGCAGCTCCGGCCGCCCCACCTGCCCGTACTGCGGACTCCGCGCCGCCCGCCCCCCGTCCACCAGGTGCTCCAGGTACCGGCGGGCCGTGATGCGGGAGATGCCGACCGCCTCCGCGACGCCGGCCGCCGTCAGGCCCTCGCCCGCGTCGCGCAGGGTCACCGTCACCCGCTCCAGGGTCGGCGCGCTCAGCCCCTTCGGCAGGGCCGCCGGGCCCGGGGCCCGCAGGGTCGCCAGGGCGCGGTCCACCTCGTCCTGGCCACTCGCCTCGCCGGCCGCCGCGTGGAACTCGGCGTAGCGGATCAGACGGTCGCGCAGGGTCGCGAACGTGAAGGGTTTCAGGACGTACTGGACCACGCCCAGCGACACGCCCTCGCGCACCACCGTCAGGTCCCGGGCCGACGTCACCGCTATCACGTCCGCGTGATGGCCGGCCGCGCGCAGGGAGCGGGCCAGCTGCAGACCGTGCACGTCCGGGAGATGGAGGTCCAGCAGCAGCAGGTCCACCGGCATACGGTCCAGCGCGCGCCGCGCCTCCGCGCCCGTGTGCGCCTTGCCGACCGCCGTGAAGCCGGGGACGCGGCCGACGTACATCATGTGCGCGTCGGCGGCCACGGGGTCGTCCTCGACGACCAGGACTCTGATGGGATCGGCACCGGTCATACGTCGTCGCCTCCAGCCACAGTGGCCCGAGGGGCCTGGACAGCCTTGTCCCGCACGGCCGGGACCGTCCGGTCGCCGCCGCCCGCGCCCAGCGGCAGCCGCACCTCGAACCGGGCCCCGCCCCCGGCCGCCTCCGACACGGTCAGCGTTCCGCCGTGGCGGCGCGCGGTCTGCCGTACGAGGGCCAGACCCAGCCCCCGGCCGCCGGGGCCCGCGGGCTTCGTCGAGAAGCCGCGCTCGAACACGGCCTCCGCGTGGGCCGGGTTGATGCCGCTGCCGGTGTCCGACACCCGCAGCACCAGCACGGGGTCGTCCACCGGTCCGTCCGCGCCGTCCGGCGGGCAGGTCTCGTCCGTGTACGCCGTCACCGTCACCCTCGCCCCCACCGAACCCTGCGCCGCGTCCACCGCGTTGTCGATCAGGTTGCCCAGGACCGTCACCAGGTCACGCGCGGGCAGCGACTGCGGGAGCAGGCCGTCGTCGATGCGGCTGTCCTCGGACACCACCAGCTCCACGCCCCGCTCGTTCGCCTGGGCCGCCTTGCCCAGCAGCAGGGCCGCCAGCACCGGTTCGCTCACCGCCGCGACGACCTTGTCCGTGAGGGCCTGCGCCAGTTCCAGTTCCGCCGTCGCGAAGTCGATCGCCTCGTCCGAGCGGCCCAGTTCGATGAGCGACACGACCGTGTGGAGGCGGTTCGCGGCCTCGTGCGCCTGCGAGCGCAGCGCCTCGGTGAAACCGCGCTCGGAGTTCAACTCGCCCGTGAGGGACTGCAGTTCCGTCACGTCCCGCAGCGTGACCACCGTGCCCCGGCGCTGGCCTCCCGACACCAGGGAGGTGTTCACCACGAGCACCCGTTCGGCGGTGAGGAGCACCTCGTCCACCCGGGGCTCGGAGGACAGCAGGGCGCCCGTCAGCGGGGCCGGCAGGTTCAGGTCCGCCACCGAGCGGCCGACCACGTCGTCCGTCACCCCCAGCAGCTCCCGGGCCCCGTCGTTGATGAGCGCCACCCGGTACTGCCCGTCGAGCATCAGCAGGCCCTCGCGCACGGCGTGCAGGGCGGCCTGGTGATAGTCGTGCATGTTGCTCAGCTCGGCGGCGTTCATGTTGTGCGTGTGGCGGCGCAGGCGGGCGTTGACGACGTAGGTGCCCATGCCGCCGAGGGCCAGCGCACCGAAGGCGACGCCCATGAGGGCCGTGAGCTGTTCCTGGACCCGGTCGCTGATCGCCTGGACCCGGATACCGGCGCTGACCAGGCCGATGACCTTGCCGTTCTCCATGATCGGGGTGACCGCGCGAACCGACGGGCCGAGGGTGCCCGTATAGGTCTCGGTGATCGAACCGCCCTGCCGCGCCTTCTCTATGTGGCCGAGGAAGTGCTCACCGATCCGGTCGGGGTCCGGGTGCGTCCAGCGGATGCCGTCGGGGGTCATGATCGTCACGAAGTCGACGCCGGCGTGCCGCTGCACCTCGGTGGCGTACGGCTGGAGCCGCGCGGTGGGATCGGCGGTGCGGATCGCCGCCCGGACCGAGGGGGCGTCGGCGACGGTGGCCGCGACGGCGAGGGCCTGGCGGGTTCCCGCCTCCTCCGCCTGCGAGCGGTCGCTGACGTAGGTGAACAGCGCGTATCCGGCCAGGAGGGCGGCGATGAGCACCGCCTGCACGGCGAAGAGCTGGCCGGCCAGGCTGCGGGGGCGGAGGCGGTGCGGGACGCGCATGGCAACAGTCTGCACGCACGGGTTGGCGTGAACTAAATGAACGGAAGGGTGACCGCCCTCACAGGGCGGGGGATAGTCAGCGCATCGGCTCGTCCAGCACATGGACACCGACACGGAGTACGACTCCCGCACCGGGACCTCTACCCCGAGCCGCCGGGAGCCCGTCTCCCACCCCAGGGAGGCACCTCTCCCACCACCGGGAGCCCCCCAGCTCCCAACCGCCGGAAGCCCCCCAGCCTCCGGCCCGGAAGCCCGCCGGCTTCCACCGCCGGGAGCCCCGGCTCCCACACCCCACGGGAGCCCCGTTCCCACCGCCGCCGGAAGTCCCCCAGCTGCCGGCTCCGGGAGCCCGCCGGCTCCCGACCCCGGGAGCCGGTCTCCCACCCGGGAACCCGCCGGTTCCCACCCTGGGAGACCGTCTCCCGAATTCCCCCGGTCGTGAGCCGCACGCCGGAACAGCGAGCCGACGACGTCGTCGACGAGGAGGGCAGCCGTGGCCAGCAGCACCCATACGGCACCTACCGCTCCCGCCAAGCGGGACCGCACCCACTACCTGTACATCGCCGTGATCGTGGCTGTGGCCATCGGCATCGCCGTGGGCCTCATCGCCCCGGACTTCGCCGTCGAGCTCAAGCCCATCGGCACCGGCTTCGTGAACCTGATCAAGATGATGATCTCGCCGATCATCTTCTGCACGATCGTGCTGGGCATCGGCTCCGTACGGAAGGCCGCGAAGGTCGGCGCCGTCGGCGGTATCGCCCTCGCCTACTTCACGGTGATGTCGCTGGTCGCCCTCGGTATCGGCCTGGTCGTCGGCAACATCGTCGAGCCGGGCACCGGCCTCGCGGTCACCGACGCGATCAAGGAGACCGGCCAGGCGCAGGTGTCGGCCGAGGCCAAGGACACCACCGAGTTCCTGCTCGGCATCATCCCGACGACGATCGTCTCCGCCTTCACCGGCGGCGAGGTCCTCCAGACGCTGCTCGTCGCGCTGCTCGCCGGTTTCGCGCTCCAGGCCATGGGTGACGCCGGTCAGCCGGTCCTGCGCGGTGTCGAGCACATCCAGCGCCTCGTCTTCCGCATCCTCGCCATGGTGATGTGGGCCGCCCCGATCGGTGCCTTCGGCGCCATGGCGGCCGTCGTCGGCTCCGCCGGTCTGGACGCGCTCAAGAGCCTCGCCGTCCTGATGCTCGGGTTCTACGCCACCTGCTTCCTCTTCGTCTTCATCGTTCTCGCCGCGCTGCTGCGGATCGTCGCCGGCATGAACATCCTCTCGCTGTTCAAGTACCTGGGCCGTGAGTTCCTGCTGATCCTGTCCACCTCCTCCTCCGAGTCGGCGCTGCCGCGCCTCATCGCGAAGATGGAGCACCTGGGTGTCAGCAAGCCCGTCGTCGGTATCACCGTCCCGACCGGCTACTCCTTCAACCTCGACGGCACCATGATCTACATGACCATGGCGTCCCTGTTCATCGCCGACGCCATGGGTACGCCGATGTCGGTCGGGGAGCAGATCCCGCTGCTGCTCTTCCTGCTGGTGGCCTCCAAGGGCGCGGCCGGTGTCACCGGCGCGGGTCTGGCCACCCTCGCGGGCGGTCTGCAGTCCCACAAGCCGGCCCTGGTGGACGGTATCGGCCTCATCGTCGGCATCGACCGCTTCATGAGCGAGGCCCGCGCCCTCACCAACTTCGCGGGCAACGCGGTCGCCACGGTCCTCATCGGCACCTGGACCAAGGAGATCGACAGGGAGCGCGTCGACCAGGTCCTCGCCGGACAGCTGCCCTTCGACGAGAAGACGCTGCTGGACGACGGGCACGGTTCCGCGGCGCCCGCGGCCGAGCCCGACGGCGAGAAGGAACTCGCCAAGGCGTGACGCGCCCCGGAGGGGCCCAAGGCCCCCCCGAGAACCCCGTACGGCCGGGTCCTCCCCCCGTAGACCCGGCCGTACGGTTCCAGGACACACAACTGAACAGCTTCCCAGAACACCGAGCGGCCAGGTCCTCCCCCTATAGACCTGGCCGCTCGGCTTTCGCCGTCGTGGTGCGCGGGCTTTCCCTGACGTCGGCGTCAAGGAATACCGTTCTCGTATGCGCATCGGGGAGCTGGCGGAACGCGCCGGGACGACGACACGGGCTCTGCGGTACTACGAGGCGCGGGGGCTGTTGCCCGCGCGGCGGGCCGGGAACGGCTACCGGACGTACGACGAGGCGGACCTGAGGCTGCTGCGGCAGATCCGGACGCTGCAGGACTTCGGGTTCGACCTGGAGGAGACGCGGCCGTTCGTGGAGTGTCTGCGGGCGGGGCATCCGCAGGGCGACTCGTGCCCGGCGTCGCTGGCGGTGTACCGGCGGAAGCTGGACGAACTCGACGCGCTGATCGGTGAGTTGGCGGCCGTGCGGGCGTCGGTCGGCGAGCAGTTGGCGCGGGCCGAACGGGCACGGGAGCGGCTGGCGGCCGAGGCGGAGGTTCCGGGGGGCCCGGAGCCGGAGTGTGAACTGGGAGGCGGACAGCTGTGATCAGGGCGGCCGGTGTGGCAGAGGTGACGGACGCGGACTTCGAGGCGGAGGTGATCGGGGCGGAGCTGCCGGTACTGGTGGAGTTCACCGCCGACTGGTGTCCGCCCTGCCGGCAGATGGGTCCGGTGCTCAGCGCCCTCGCCGCCGAGGAGGGCGGGCGGCTGAAGGTGGTGCAGCTGGACGTGGACACCAGTCCGGAGACGACCAACGCGTACCGGGTGATGTCGATGCCGACGTTCATGGTGTTCAAGGGCGGTGAGCCGCTGAAGTCCATGGTCGGCGCGCGGCCGAAGCGGCGGCTGCTGGACGAACTCGCCGACGTGCTCTGAAACCCTGACGTATACAGGAAATCCCCCGAGCAATTGCGCTCGGGGGATTTCCTTGCGTATATTTGATGGTTCGCGACTTCAATCTTATTGAGTCGCAGAGAAGTTCAGTGAGCACAGTATATCCGGGCGGGAGTGGAATTGTCAAACACCGGCTATTCGCACGATGAATTGCGGCGCGAGCAGGAATTCATCGACGGGGTGTACGCCCGGGTGGACGCCCTGCGCGGTGAGACCGAGGGCTCGGTCACGGACGCGCTCGCCCAGGGCAACACGCCCATGCAGGCCCGTCTGGAGCGGGACATCCTCGTCGCCGAGCGCTCGGGGCTGCTGGCCGCGCTGAACGCCGTCGACGGTTCGCTCTGCTTCGGCCGGCTCGACCTCGCCGACGGGGGCGTCCACCACATCGGCCGCATCGGGCTGCGGGAGGACGACGCCGAGCGCACACCGATCCTCATCGACTGGCGCGCCGACGTCGCCCGCCCCTTCTACCTCGCCACCGGCCACACCCCGATGGGTCTGCGCCGCCGCCGGCACCTGACCACCGAGGGCCGCCGGGTGACCGCCCTGCACGACGAGATCCTCGACCTCGGCGACGCCACCCGCACCGGCTACGAGGACCCCACCGGCGACGCCGTCCTGCTCGCCGCCCTCGACTCCGCCCGCACCGGCCGCATGGGCGACATCGTGCAGACCATCCAGGCCGAGCAGGACCGCATCATCCGCGCCCCGCACCAGGGCGTGATGGTCGTCGAGGGCGGCCCCGGCACGGGCAAGACCGCCGTCGCCCTGCACCGGGCCGCCTTCCTCCTCTACGAGCAGCGCGAACTCCTCGCCAAGCGCGCCGTCCTCGTCGTCGGCCCCAACCCCGCCTTCCTCGGCTACATCGGCGAGGTGCTCCCCTCGCTGGGCGAGACGGGCGTCCTGCTGTCCACCGTCGGCGAGCTGTTCCCCGGCGTGCGGGCGACCGCGGCCGACACCCCGCGGGCGGCCCGGGTGAAGGGAAGCGCCGCCATGGCGGAGGTGCTCGCGGCCGTCGTACGGGACCGGCAGACCCTGCCCGACCCGGTCGTCGCCATCGAGCACGACCGGGAGATCCTCATGCTCGACGACGACCTCGTCCGGGTCGCCCGCGAGCGCACCCGTGAGGCGAAACTCCCGCACAACGCCGCCCGTGAGTACTTCGAGGGCCACATCCTCAACACCCTCACGGAGATGGTCGCCGAACGCATCGGCACCGACCCGTACGACGGCTCCAACCTCCTGGACGCCAGTGACATCACCCAGATCCGCGACGAGCTGGCCGAGAACCCCGAGGTCTGGGCCGCCATCGGCCGGCTGTGGCCCCGGATCACCCCGCGCCGCCTGATCGCCGACTTCCTCGCCGAGCCGGACGCGTACCTCTCCCCGGAGGACGCCGACGCCGTACGCCGTCCCGTCACCCGGGCATGGACCGTCGCCGACGTTCCCCTGCTCGACGAGGCCGCCGAACTGCTCGGCGAGGACGACCGGTTGGCGCGGGCGCGGGCCGAGCGCGAGCGGGAGACACAGATCGCGTACGCGCAGGGCGTGCTGGAGGTGTCGTACGCCTCCCGGACGTACGAGTTCGAGGACAAGGAGGACAGCGACCCCGACAGCTCGGAGGTGCTGTCCGCGCACGACATCATCGACGCCGAGCGGTTCGCCGAGCGGCACGAGGAGGACGACCACCGCAGCGCCGCCGAGCGGGCGGCGGCCGACCGGACCTGGGCGTTCGGGCACATCATCGTCGACGAGGCGCAGGAGTTGTCGCCGATGGCCTGGCGGCTGCTGATGCGACGCTCCCCGACCCGCTCGATGACCCTCGTCGGCGACCCGGCCCAGACCGCGGAGGCCGCGGGCGTCGGCTCCTGGGCCGACATCCTCGCTCCGTACGTCCAGGACCGCTGGGAGCACACCCGGCTCGGCGTCAACTACCGCACCCCCGCCGAGATCATGGCCGTCGCGGCCGCGGTCGTCCGCGCCGAGCGGCCGGACTTCGAGCCGCCCAGCTCCGTACGGTCCACGGGTGTACGGCCCTGGGCGCGGCGCGCGGCGGCGAAGGAGCTGCCCGCCGAGGTGGCCAAGGCGGCGGCCGAACTGACCCCCGCCGAGGGGCGGCTCGCCGTCATCGCGCCGCGCGAACTGCACCGGGCGCTCGCGGCCCGGCTGGACGGGGTGACGGCGGGCGCGGAACCCGACCTGACCAGGACCGTCGTTCTCCTCGACCCCCGGCAGGCCAAGGGCCTGGAGTTCGACTCCGTCCTCGTCGTCGAGCCGGGGCGCCTCGGCACCAGCGATCTGTACGTCGCGCTGACCCGGGCGACCCAGGCGCTCGGCGTCGTCCACGCGGAGGACCTGCCCCGGGCGCTCGGGGAGGAACTGACGCCGGCGTGAGGCCGACGGCGGGAGCCGTCTGCCTGCTAGCGGGCAGACGGTGTTCCGGTCACCGTCACCACCGGTGCATCGGGGATCACCAACCCGTAACAGTTCTGGTCATCGTCACTGCTTGTGCACGGTTCATGCGGTATGCGTGTCGGTCATGGAAACACATCCGTTCGCGGCCGCTCCCGCCGGTGGCCCCGGCCTGGAATCGCTGCGCGTGGAGCCGTTGCTGACCTCGGAGTTCGACGCGGACCCGGGCGGCGTCTACGAGCGACTGCGGAGCACGTACGGTCCCGTGGCACCGGTGGGGCTGCTGGGGGTCCCGGCGTGGCTGGTTCTCGACTACCGCGAGGTGCTGGAGGTCCTGCGCAACGACACCGTCTGGCGGCGCGACGTGCGGCACTGGCGGGCGCGGGCGGAGGGGCGGCTGCCGAGGGACTGGCCGCTCCTCGCCGGGTACGAGGTCCGGCAGACCATGTTCTTCGACGACGAGGAACACCGGCGTGCCCGGCTGAGCCACCACTCGGCGCTGCGGCCCTTCCAGGACGGTCACTCGCCCGAGGGCTGGGAACTGCGGGCGGCCGTCGCACGGTACGCCGACGAGCTGATCGCCGTGCTCGCGGCCGAGTCCGGGACCACCGGGTTCGCCGATCTCGCGGCGCAGTACACCCGGCCGCTGCTCCTCATGGTGACGACCAAGCTGTTCGGGTGCCCCGTCGAACTCGGCGACGAGATGGTCATGGACCTGTGGCGGATGCTGGACGGCGGGCCGGACGCGGGGCCGGCCACCGAACGGTCGCTGGGCGCGATGATCCGGCTGGCGGCTCATCGGCGCTCGCGTCCCGGGGAGGACCTGACCTCCTACATGCTGCTGTCCGACCCCTCGCTGAGCGACGAACAGCTGGGCCGGGAGCTGTTCATGAACGCGGTCTATCTGAACGACATCACCGGGAACATGGTCTGCAACACGCTGCTGGAGGTGCTGCGGGGCAACGCCACGGTCCGCCGCAGCCTGTCCGACGGGCAGCTGGGGGAGACCGTGAACAGGGCGGCGCTGGCGAATCCGCCGACGGCCAATCTCTGCTTCCGGTTCGCGGCGCGTGATGTACGGCTGGGGAACTACCTGATCCGAGCCGGTGACATCGTGTCGCCGTCGGTGGCGGCCGCGCACCGGGACCTGCTCGCGGTCGGCTCCTCCCACATCGTCGACTCCACGATCAGCACGCGGGCCCATCTGGCGTGGGGGGCGGGGCCGCACCAGTGCCCCAGCGCCGCGCGGGAGTTGGCGGGGACGATCGTGACGACCGCGGTCGGGCGGATCTTCGACCACTTCGCGCGGGCGGAGCTGACCCTGCCGCCGGACCAGCTGCCGTGGCGGTCGGGGCCGGTGGTGCGGGGGCTGCGGTTGCTGCCGGTGCGGTACGAACTCGCGGTGCACAGCGCGGCTCGGGGGGCGGCGGGGCGGCGAGGGCCGGACGGGGGCGGGGGTGTGCCGTCCATGCCGCCGCCGGTGACGCCGTCGGCGCAGCGGGTGACTCCGTCGGTGGAGCCGGTGGGGGAGCGGGGCGGGAGAGGGTTGCTGGGGGCGTTGCGGCGGATGATGTTCGGGGGACGGAGGGGCGGGTGACCCGTCGCCCGGGGGCGCTCGTCTGCCGCTTCGGTGGGGGCCGGCCACGCGGTTCCCCGCGCCTCTAGGGGCGCGGGGAACCGCGAGACAAGCCCTCACCGCGCCTGCGGACGATCTCAGGCCGGGCGGAGCCAGACCGTCGACAGGGGCGGCAGCGTGACGCGGATGCTGGCCGGGCGGGCGTGCCAGGGGAGCGGGTCGGGTTTCACCGGCGCGGAGGTCGTGGCGCCGGTCCCCCCGTAAGCCTCCGCGTCCGTGTTGAGGACCTCGCGCCAGGCCGGGACGTCCTCGGGCACACCCAGCCGGTACTCCTGCCGGAGGACCGGGCTGAAGTTGGACACGGCCAGCAGGGGCGTACCGTCCTCGGCGAACCGCAGGAACGCCAGGACGTTGTCGTCCGCGGAGTCACCCGTGATCCAGGAGAACCCGGCGGGCCGGGTGTCCTGCTGCCAGAGGGCCGGAGTGTCGCGGTAGGTGGTGTTGAGGTCACGGACCAGGTCACGCACCCCCCGGTGGTCGGCCTCGGCGCCGTACGCGGGATCGAGCAGCCACCAGTCGGGGCCGTGCGCCTCCGACCACTCCGCGCCCTGGGCGAACTCCTGCCCCATGAAGAGGAGTTGCTTGCCGGGGTGGGCCCACATGAATCCCAGGTAGGACCGGTGGTTCGCCCGCCGCTGCCACCAGTCGCCCGGCATCTTCGACACCAGTGAGCCCTTGCCGTGCACGACCTCGTCGTGGGAGATCGGCAGGACGTAGTTCTCGCTGTACGCGTACACCATCGAGAAGGTCATCTCGTGGTGGTGGTGCTTGCGGTGGACGGGGTCCTTGGCCATGTAGTCCAGCGAGTCGTGCATCCAGCCCATGTTCCACTTCAGGCCGAAGCCGAGACCGCCGAAGCCGCCGGGGCCGGTGTGGTGGGTGGCGCGGGTGACGCCGTCCCAGGCCGTGGACTCCTCCGCGATCGTCACGACGCCCGGCACCCGCCGGTACACCGTCGCGTTCATCTCCTGGAGGAAGGCGACCGCGTCCAGGTTCTCCCGGCCACCGTGCTCGTTCGGCGTCCACTGGCCCGGCTCGCGCGAGTAGTCGAGGTACAGCATCGACGCGACGGCATCCACCCGCAGCCCGTCGATGTGGTACTCCTCGCACCAGTAGACGGCGTTCGCCACCAGGAAGTTGCGCACCTCGCGGCGGCCGTAGTCGAACTCCAGCGTCCCCCAGTCGGGGTGCGCCGCCCGCAGCGGGTCCGCGTGCTCGTACAGCGGACGCCCGTCGAACTCGGCCAACGCCCAGTCGTCCCGCGGGAAGTGGGCCGGCACCCAGTCCATCAGCACACCGATCCCGGCCCGGTGCAGGGCGTCGACCAGGTACTTGAAGTCGTCGGGGGTGCCGAGGCGGGCGGTCGGGGCGTAGAAGCCGGTGACCTGGTAGCCCCAGGAGCCGCCGAAGGGGTGCTCGGCGATCGGCAGCAGCTCGACATGGGTGAAGCCGAGGTCGGCGACGTACGCCGGGAGCTGCTCCGCCAGTTGCCGGTACGTCAGGCCCGGTCGCCAGGACGGCAGATGGACCTCGTAGACCGAGAACGGCGCCTCGTGCGCCGGGGTCTGCGTACGCCGGGCCAGCCACTCCTCGTCGTTCCACTCGTACCGCGAGGCGTGGATGACGGACGACGTGTTCGGCGGGACCTCCGTGCGGCGGGCCATCGGGTCGGCCCGGAGCGTCTTCGACCCGTCCGGCCGGGTGATCTCGAACTTGTACAGCTCGCCCTCGCCGATCCCGGGCACGAACAGCTCCCACACGCCCGAGGAGCCCAGCGAACGCATCGGGTACCCCGTGGCGTCCCAGAAGTTGAAGGTCCCGGCCAGCCGCACGCCGAGCGCGTTCGGCGCCCACACGGTGAAGCGGGTGCCGGTCACGCCCTGGTGGGTCATGGGCTCGGCGCCGAGTACCTTCCACAGCTCCTCGTGCCGGCCCTCGTTGATCAGATGCTGGTCCAGCTCACCGATCGCGGGCAGGAAACGGTACGCGTCCTCCGTCTCCTGCACGGCGCCCTCGTACGACACCAGCAGCCGGTACGCCCCCGGCACCTCCCGCAACGGCATCAGCGCCGAGAAGAAGCCGCCCCCGTCGTCGTGCAACTCCGCCCGCAGCGACTCCACGACCACACTCACGCCGAGCGCGTAGGGCCTGAACGCCCGGAACACCACACCCCCGGGCACGGGGTGGGCCCCCAGCACGGAGTGCGGCGCGTGATGGGTCCCGGCCAGCAGCCGCTCGCGATCGGCGCCGTGCATCGCGGGGGAGACGACGGGGTGGGCGAGGGCGGGGTCGTCCTGGGGGATGCCGGACGCCTCGGGGGTGTCCTGCCGGGGGACCGACGGCTGCGGGGCCGGCGGCTCGGCGGCGCTCTGCTCGGGAACCACCGGCTCGGCGGAGGCCTGCTGGGGCAGCACGGCCTCCGGGGCCGGTGCGTCGGCCGGCCCCGGTGGGGGAGGGGCCGCCCCGGCGCCCGGCGGGACGGCGGGGACCAGCACCGGGCTCTGCGCCCTCTTCGCCTGCCGCGGCGTCCGCACGGCACTCTTCGCGGCGGTGCGCCTGGCGGCGGCCTCGGTCGTGACGGCTTCCCCGGACGCGGACGTCTCGACGGCTGCCTTCTTGGCGGCTGCTTTCTTGACGGCGTCGTTCTTGACTCCCGCCTTCTTGGCGGCCGTCTTCTTCGAGCCCGTGGCCTTCGTGGCGGCCTTCGTCGACGCGTCGGGCTTCACCGCGGCGGTCTTCGCGGCGGCGGCTTTCGCGACAGCGGTCCGAGCGGCGGTGGTGGTGGCGGGCTTCGCGGTGACGGCTTTCTTCCCGACGGTCTTCTTCGCCACGGCCTTGTCCGCGACGGTCTTCTTCGCCACGGTCTTGTTCGTGACCGCCTTCTTCGCCACCGCCTTCTTCGCCACGGCCTCGGCCTTCTTCGCCGTGGATTTCGTCGTGGTGGCCTTCTTCGCCGGTGCCTTCGCGGCCACACCCTCGCGCTCGGCGGCCTTTCCCGGCGCGGACGTCCCGGCGGCCGGCTCGCCCTCGATCGGCTCCTTCGCCGCCGGTGCCCCCTCGCCGGCCCTCTCGGCCGCCGCCTCGATCTCGGCGGCCTTGACGCCCGCCGTCTTCCTGGGCTTCCGCGTCCCGCCGGCCGTCCGCACCGGCTGCGGGGTCTCCTCGGCAGCGGCGGTGGGCGTGCTGCCGGCAGACGGGGTCGTCGCTTGCTTCGTCGCCGCCTTTTTCGTCGCCGTCTTCTTCGCGGTCGCCTTCTTCGCCACGGCTTTCTTCGCGGCCGTCTTCTTCACGGCCGTCCTCTTCACCGGGGCGGGCCCCTCGTCGGCGGGGCCGGTGGGCTGGGTGCTGTCGTCGGACGGCGGGCGGGGTGTCACAGGTACTGCCTCCTCGGCAGGGCTGGGCTGGGGCGTGTCAGGGGGTGTCGGCGTTGGGGTCCGTGGCGAGCCGGTGCACGGCGGCCAGGGGGACCGGTAGCCAGTCGGGGCGATGGCGGGCCTCGTAGAGGACCTCGTACACGGCCTTGTCGGTCTCGTAGGCGCGCAGCAGCACGGGATCCGTACGGGGGTCGGCCCCGGCGACGTCCGCGTAGCCGGAGCAGTACGCGGCCCGGCAGGCGGTCGCCCAGTCGGCGGCCGGGGGCTGCAGGGAGTGCGCGGCGTAGTCGAAGGAGCGGAGCATGCCGGCGACGTCACGGGCGACGGGCTGCGGCATCCGCCGCTCGGCCAGCGGCTTCGACGGCTCGCCCTCGAAATCTATGAGCGACCACTCCCCGGAGGGCGCGCGGAGGCACTGCCCGAGGTGGAGGTCGCCGTGTATGCGCTGGGCGGTCCAGGTGCGCCCCTCGGCGGCCAGGTCGGCGAGCGCCTCGAAGGCGGTGTGCAGACCGGGGGCGTACGGCCGCAGCGCGGGTACGGCCTGCGCGGCGGACTCCAGACGGCCGGTCATCCCGTCGACGAGCGACTCCAGCTGCTGTCGGCCCAGGGTGACCGTGGGCAGGGCCCGCCCCAGCGCGGTGTGCACCTCGGCGGTCGCCCGGCCCAGCGCCCGCGCCTCGGCGGTGAAGTCCTCGCCCTTGGCCAGCATGCTCAGCGCCAGTTCCCAGCCGTCGGCCGCGCCGTGCAGGAACGGCTGGAGGACGCCCAGGACGTGGTGGCCCTCGGCGCCGGTGCCCCGGTCCAGCTCCGCCACCATCCAGGCCACCGGCGCGGGTACCCGGGGGCAGCCCTCCAGGGACAGCTCCCTCGGCAGTTCCAGGTCGGGGTTGTCGCCGGGCACGACCCGGCGGAACAGCTTCAGAATGAACGTATCGCCGTAGACGAGCGAGGAGTTGGACTGCTCCGAGGTGATCAGGCGGGGCACCAGGCCCTCGGGGATGTCGTGCCGGGTGTCCCGCCCGCAGCGCAGCTCCCCGACGTGCGCCTCGGTCCGCATCGCCTCCAGGAGGACCTCGGCCAGGCGCGGGTCGTGCATGGCCTCGTAGACCGTGCGTCCGGCCAGGGGCCCCTCCGCCACGTGCCCGATCAGCGCGGGCGCCAGCCGGGGCGGCAGCGTCTCGCGCACGCCGAGCAGCAGTTGGTAGCAGTCGCCGGGGTGGGCCGGGGCCCCCTGGGACGGCACCAGCGGCTGGTGGGCGCGGACGAGCAGATGGAGCAGCCCGGCCTTGGCGGTGCCCACCGGCAGCAGCTCGGTGGCCGCGACCAGACTGAACCCGGCGACCGGCCGGCCCTTCCCCGCGAACCAGCGCTGCCGTGGCAGCCACTCCCGCAGCAGCGGCTCCAGGGAGAGGAGCAGCCCGGGGGCGGGCTCCGTGGCGGGCGGTGGAGCAGGACTTGGCGCGGTGGGGTGCGTGGCGGCTTCCGACATGGCCTCGCGTCCTTTCCCCGGGGGCGGGGTGTTCCTGTCTGCGTGCCCCGGGCGGGCCGGGAGAAACCGGCCCGCCCGGGGTTCGGGTGGGCTTACACGGTGTCCTTCCGCAGGCGGAACCAGTAGAAGCCGTGGCCCGCGAGGGTGAGGAGATAGGGCAGTTCACCGATGGCGGGGAAGCGCACTCCGCCGATGAGTTCGACGGGGTGGCGTCCTTCGTAGGCGCGCAGATCGAGTTCGGTGGGCTGCGCGAAACGCGAGAAGTTGTTCACGCACAGAACCAGGTCGTCCCCGTCCCCCTCGGTCGAGGGCGCCTCCCTGAGGAAGGCGAGGACGGCCGGGTTCGACGACTGCAGCTCGGTGTAGCTGCCGAGGCCGAACGCCGGGTTCTGCTTGCGGATCTCGATCATCCGGCGGGTCCAGTGCAGCAGCGACGAGGGTGAGGACATCGACGCCTCGACGTTGGTGACCTGGTAGCCGTAGACCGGGTCCATGATCGTCGGCAGCGACAGCCGTCCCGGGTCGCAGGAGGAGAAGCCGGCGTTGCGGTCCGGCGTCCACTGCATGGGGGTGCGCACCGCGTCGCGGTCGCCGAGCCAGATGTTGTCGCCCATGCCGATCTCGTCGCCGTAGTAGAGGATCGGCGAGCCGGGCAGGGAGAGCAGCAGGGCGGTGAAGAGTTCGATCTGGTTGCGGTCGTTGTCCAGGAGGGGGGCGAGGCGGCGCCGGATGCCGATGTTGGCGCGCATGCGCGGGTCCTTGGCGTACTCCGCGTACATGTAGTCGCGCTCTTCGTCGGTGACCATCTCCAGGGTCAGCTCGTCGTGGTTGCGCAGGAAGATGCCCCACTGGCAGCTTGAGGGAATGGCCGGGGTCTTGGCGAGGATTTCCGAGACCGGGTAGCGCGATTCCCTGCGCACCGCCATGAAGATCCTCGGCATCACCGGGAAGTGGAACGCCATGTGGCATTCGTCGCCGCCGCTGGGGAAATCGCCGAAGTAGTCGACGACGTCCTCCGGCCACTGGTTCGCCTCGGCCAGCAGCACGGTGTCCGGGTAGTGCGCGTCGATCTCCTTCCGCACCCGCTTCAGGAAATGGTGGGTCGCGGGAAGGTTCTCGCAGTTGGTGCCCTCCTGTTGGTACAGGTACGGCACGGCGTCCAGCCGGAAGCCGTCGATGCCCAGGTCCAGCCAGAAGCGCAGCGCCGAGATGATCTCCTCCTGCACGGCCGGGTTCTCGTAGTTGAGGTCCGGTTGGTGGGAGAAGAAGCGGTGCCAGTAGTACTGCTTGCGGACGGGGTCGAAGGTCCAGTTGGAGGCTTCGGTGTCGACGAAGATGATGCGGGCTTCGGGGAACTGTTTGTCGTCGTCGGCCCAGACGTAGTAGTCGCCGTAGGGGCCGTCGGGGTCCTTGCGGGACTCCTGGAACCACGGGTGCTGGTCGCTGGTGTGGTTCATGACGAAGTCGATGATGACGCGCATGCCGCGTTGGTGGGCGGCGTCGACGAATTCCACGAAGTCGGCGAGGTCGCCGAATTCGGGGAGGACGGCGGTGTAGTCGGAGACGTCGTAGCCGCCGTCGCGCAGGGGGGATTTGAAGAAGGGCGGCAGCCAGATGCAGTCGATGCCGAGCCACTGCAGGTAGTCGAGTTTGGCGGTGAGGCCCTTGAGGTCGCCGACGCCGTCGCCGTTGCTGTCCTGGAAGGAGCGGACGAGTACCTCGTAGAAGACGGCGCGTTTGAACCAGTCCGGGTCCCGGTCCTTCTGCGGAGTGTCCTCGAAGGTGTCAGGAACGGGCTCGTTGACGATCATCGTGTGGGTGACCCCCCGATCTGCGGGTTGGACGGTCGCAGGACGGTCAGTACGTGGGCGGGCGTGCGTCCCGGTTCCAGCCGTACGTAGTTGTTCCTGCCCCAGGTGTAGACCTCACCGGTGAGCTCGTCTCGTACCAGCACGGACTCGTGCCAGTCGAGGCCGAGTTGCGGCATGTCCAACGAGACCGTGGCCTCCTGGGTGTGGTGGGGGTCGAGGTTGACGACCACCAGAACCGTGTTCGAGCCCGCCCGCTTCGAGTAGACGATCACCGCGTCCTGGTCGGCGTGGTGGAAATGCAGATTCCGCAACTGGCGCAGCGCCGGGCTCCGACGCCTGATCTCGTTGAGCTTGCCGAGCAGGGGGGCGATGGTGTGTCCGTCCCGTGCGGCTGTGTCCCAGTCTCGGGGGCGGAGCTGGTACTTCTCGGAGTCGAGGTATTCCTCGCTGCCGGGTTTGAGCGGGGTGTTCTCGCAGAGTTCGTAGCCGGAGTAGATGCCCCAGGTGGGGGAGAGGGTGGCGGCGAGGACGGCGCGGAGTTCGAAGGCGGGGCGGCCGCCTTCCTGGAGGAAGGCGTGGAGGATGTCGGGGGTGTTGACGAAGAAGTTGGGCCGCATGTAGGCGGCGGCCTCACCGGCGAGTTCGGTGGCGTAGTCGGTGAGTTCGGCTTTGGTGGTGCGCCAGGTGAAGTAGGTGTAGGACTGCTGGAAGCCGGTGGCGGCCAGGGTGTGCATCATCGCGGGGCGGGTGAAGGCCTCGGCGAGGAAGATGACGTCGGGGTCGGTGGCGTTGATGTCGGCGATGACCTGTTCCCAGAACACGACCGGTTTGGTGTGGGGGTTGTCGACGCGGAAGATGCGTACCCCGTGGTCCATCCAGTGCCGCAGGACGCGGGTGGTCTCGGCGATGAGGCCGGGCAGGTCGGCGTCGAAGGCGATGGGGTAGATGTCCTGGTACTTCTTGGGCGGGTTCTCCGCGTAGGCGATGGTTCCGTCGGGGCGGTGGTGGAACCATTCGGGGTGCTTGTCGACCCAGGGGTGGTCGGGGGAGCACTGCAGGGCGAAGTCCAGGGCGATCTCCAGGCCCTGGGCGCGGGCCTGGGCGACGAAGAAGTCGAAGTCGTCCAGGGTGCCGAGGTCGGGGTGGACGGCGTCGTGGCCGCCCTCGGGGGAGCCGATCGCCCAGGGCACGCCGACGTCGTCGGGGGTGGGGGAGAGGGTGTTGTTGCGGCCCTTGCGGTAGGTCGTGCCGATGGGGTGGATCGGGGGGAGGTAGACGACGTCGAAGCCCATCGCGGCGATCGCGGGCAGGCGGCGGGCGGCGGTGCGGAACGTTCCGTGGGGCTGGGCCGGGGTGCCCTCGGAGCGGGGGAAGAACTCGTACCAGGAGCCGAACAGGGCCCGTTCCCGCTCCACCAGCAGCGGCAGCGGCTCGGAGGAGGTGACCAGTTCCCGCAAGGGATGACGGGTCAGGACCTCGTCCACCTCCGGCGCCAACGCCGCCGCCAGCCGGGAGGACGCGGGCCTGGCCGTGTCCCGCAGCGCGTCCACGGCGGCACGGAGGGTGGCCCGTCCGCTCTCGCCCTCGGGGATGTCGTCGGCGGCGCGTTCGTACAGCCGCGCGCCCTCCTCCAGGACCAGTTCGGTGTCCATGCCGGCCGGGATCTTGATGCGGGCATGATGGCGCCAGGTGGTGACCGGGTCGCCCCAGCCCTCCACGGCGTAGGACCAGACGCCCTCGCTCGGTACGGAGACGGTGGCGCCCCAGCGGTCCGTGCCGGGGGCGACTTCGCGCATCGGGGTCCAGCCGGCCGGGCGGCCGTCCGGGTCCGTCAGCACGACGTTGGCGGCGACCGCGTCATGGCCCTCCCGGATGACGACGGCCGAGATCTCGAATTCCTCGCCCACGACCGCCTTCGCCGGGCGGCGGCCGTGGTGGACGGCCGGCCGTACGTCGATGACCGGTATGCGCCCGATGGTGGGGGCGCCCGGCCTCCCGGGGGCCTTGCGGGGTGGCGTGGCCGGGGCGGGCGGACCCGTGCGCGCGGGGCGTGCGGCGGTGCTCTGTGGTGTGGCGCTGGTGGTACTGGTCGTCGGGGGTGGTGACGAATGGTGCGTGGCGGGCATGACCGCTCCTGTCCGCGTCAACGTGGGTGGGCGGATAAGGGTGTGGGGAGGTGGGGCCAGCGGGACTACCGGTGGAGCCTTCCCACACAGTGCGGGTGGGCATTCCGGCACTTTGTTAACTACTCACGCGTATGTCTACACACAAGACCGGCCTCGTCCGAAAGGGTCGGGGCCGGTCACTGTAGTCGCTCTCGGTAAAGAGACCTTCACCTCCGGTGTTACGGACTCCTACGAATAGTCGACTTGAAGAAGCCTGTTCGGGGAGCCCGCCTTCCTGTCCTTCACCTTGCCCGAAACCGCTCGCTCAACCAGGGCCCCGCCCACCTCGGCCGGTGACGCCCTCGGACGGTCGGCCAGATACAGGGCCGCCGCGCCCGCCGCGTGCGGGGCGGCCATGGACGTACCGGAGTGGGTGGCCGTGCCGGTGTCGCTCCGGTGGGACGCGGACGGCACGGACACACCGGGGGCGAACAGGTCCAGGCTCGGGCCCCAGTTCGAGAACGCGGCGCGGACGTCCTTCCTGCCGGTGGCGCCGACGGTGATCGCCTGTTTCACCCGGGCGGGTGAGGAGAGGCTCGCGGCGAGCCCGTCGTTGCCCGCCGCGACCGTGTAGGTGACCCCGGACGCGATGGAGTTGCGTACGGCCGCGTCGAGCTGGGCGTTGCTCCGGCCGCCGAGGCTCATGTTGGCCACGGCCGGCTTCACGGCGTGCCCGGTGACCCAGTCGATGCCCGCGATGACCTGGGCCGTCGTCCCCGCGCCCGCGTCGTCGAGCACCCGTACGGCCACGATCCGGGCCTTCTTGGCGACGCCGTGGACGGTGCCGGCGACGGTGCCCGCGACATGGGTGCCGTGGCCGTTGCCGTCCTGCGCGGTCCGGTCGTTCTGGACGAAGTCCCAGCCGTTCACGGCCCGGCCGCCGAAGTCCTTGTGCGTGACCCGTACGCCGGTGTCGATCACGTACACGGTGACGCCCCTGCCCGCCGACCGCGGCCAGGTGTAGCTCCTGTCGAGGGGCAGGCCCGGCTGGTCGACGCGGTCCAGGCCCCACGCGGACGGGTTCGGCTGCCGGTGCCCGCTCGGGGCCCGGTCGTAGGTCACCTTCGTGTCCTGGACGACCGAGGCGACGCGGGAGTCCCCCGCGAGACGCCTGGCCTCCGTCTCACCGGCCGTCACGGCGTAGCCGTTCAGCGCGGTGCCGTACATATGGCGTATTTCCGCCCCGTACTTCGCCGCTACGCCCTTTCCGTCCGGCGACGGAGCCCGGATGCCCGCCTTCAGGGTCACGATCCAACTGCCCTTGACGGAACCGGGAGCACCGACCCCCTGGACGAGCCCCTCCGGGGCGGCCCGCGCGGGCAGGGTGACGGCCGAGAGCACCACGGCGGTCAGGACCGCCGTGAGCCCTCCCGCCCAGCGGACACGCATGATTCTCGCCTCTCCCGGATGACCCATGTGTGAGAACCCCCTCCTCGAACCGGGTACCGCCACGGGGCAGCCTCTCGTGCGGTGTGAAGTGCCACAAGGCCGCACAGAGGGGTGGAATCGGCCATATCGGCTGTGGGGTCCGCGGGTGGTGCGGCCGGGTCGCCGCTGCTCGCGGTCGCCCTGCGGCGAATTCAGGACTGAACGCCCGGGAATGGACTGCCCGGCGGGGCGGCCGGGGTACGGATGCGCCGTAATCGCATACCGGGGGACGCCCCGTGGTTACCGGGCCCCCGCGCCGCTACCGTCGGGGGTGACGAACGGCGCACAGCGGAGTGCGTCCCCCCGGCCCGTACGTCCTGGCGCGAAGGTGGAACCCTCTGTGAAGGCCATCCGCAGATTCACCGTCCGACCCGTCCTCCCCCAAGTCCTGCAACCGCTCAGCGAACTGGCGCGCAATCTGCGCTGGTCCTGGCACGCGGAGACCCGCGACCTCTTCCAGTCGGTCGACCCCGAACGCTGGGCCTCGTCCGGCGGCGACCCCGTGCGCCTGCTCGGCTCCGTCTCCACCCGGCGCCTCGCCGAACTCGCCGAGGACCGGCGCTTCCTGCGCCGGCTGACCGCCGCCGCCGACGACCTGCGTGACTACGTCACCGGGGACCGCTGGTACCAGGCGCAGGGACAGGGGCAGGCGTCCGAACTCCCGGCCGCCATCGCCTACTTCTCGCCCGAGTTCGGCATCACGGCCGCGCTGCCCCAGTACTCCGGCGGTCTCGGCATCCTCGCCGGCGACCATCTGAAGGCGGCCAGCGACCTCGGCGTCCCGCTGATCGGCGTCGGCCTGCTCTACCGGCACGGCTACTTCCGGCAGTCCCTGTCCCGCGACGGCTGGCAGCAGGAGCACTACCCGGTGCTCGACCCGCACGAACTGCCCCTGGTGCCGCTCCAGGAGGCAGACGGCTCGGCGGCCCAGGTCGGCCTGGCCCTGCCCGGCGGACGCCGGCTGCACGCCCGGATCTGGCAGGCCCAGGTGGGCCGGGTGCCGCTGCTGCTGCTCGACTCGGACGTCGAGGAGAACGACCCCGGCGAACGCGGCGTGACCGACCGGCTGTACGGCGGCGGCAGCGAACACCGGCTCCTCCAGGAGATGCTGCTCGGCATAGGAGGTGTCCGGGCCGTACGCACGTACTGCCGCCTCACCGGCCACCCCGGCCCCGAGGTCTTCCACACCAACGAGGGCCACGCGGGCTTCCTCGGCCTGGAACGCATCGCCGAACTCCACGACGAGGGACTGGACTTCGACGCCGCTCTGGAGGCGGTCCGCTCCGGCACGGTCTTCACCACCCACACCCCCGTCCCCGCCGGCATCGACCGCTTCGACCGTGAGCTTCTCGCCCGCCACTTCGGCCCCGACGCGGAGCTTCCGCGCATCGACGTCGGCCGCATCCTGGGGCTCGGCATGGAGACGTACACGGGCGGGGACCCGAACGTCTTCAACATGGCGGTGATGGGGCTGCGGCTCGCCCAGCGTGCCAACGGCGTCTCCCTGCTGCACGGGCAGGTCAGCCGGCAGATGTTCTCCGGACTGTGGCCGGGCTTCGACCCGGACGAGGTGCCCATCACCTCCGTCACCAACGGCGTGCACGCCCCCACCTGGGTGGCCCCGGAGGTGTTCCGCCTCGGCGCCCGGCAGGTCGGCGCCGAGCGCACCGAGGACGCCATGAGCGTCGGCGGCTCGGAGCGCTGGGACGCCGTCGGCGACATCCCCGACCAGGACATCTGGGACCTGCGCCGCGACCTGCGCGAACAACTGGTCGTCGAGGTGCGCGAGCGCCTGTCCGCCTCCTGGCGGCAGCGCGGCGCGGGCACCGCCGAACTCGGCTGGATCGACGGAGTCCTGGACCCGGACGTCCTGACCATCGGCTTCGCCCGCCGCGTCCCCTCCTACAAACGCCTCACCCTGATGCTGCGCGACCAGGACCGCCTGATGGATCTGCTGCTCCACCCGGAGCGGCCGGTGCAGATCGTGATCGCGGGCAAGGCGCACCCGGCGGACGACGGCGGGAAGCGCCTCATCCAGGAGCTGGTGCGGTTCGCCGACGACCCGCGCGTGCGCCACCGGATCGTGTTCCTGCCCGACTACGGCATGGCGATGGCGCAGAAGCTGTACCCCGGCTGCGACGTCTGGCTGAACAACCCGCTGCGCCCGCTGGAGGCGTGCGGCACGTCCGGCATGAAGGCCGCGCTGAACGGCTGTCTCAATCTGTCCGTCCTGGACGGCTGGTGGGATGAATGGTTCCGGCCGGACTTCGGCTGGGCGATCCCCACGGCGGACGGCACGGCGACGGACGAGGACCAGGACCGCCGGGACGACGTGGAGGCGGCGGCCCTGTACGAGCTGCTGGAACAGCGGGTCGCCCCCCGCTTCTACGAGCGCGGGCAGGCCGGTCTGCCCGACCGCTGGATCGCGATGGTCCGCGAGACCCTGACACATCTGGGTCCGAAGGTGCTGGCCGGCCGCATGGTCCGGGAGTACGTCGAGCGCCTGTACGCCCCGGCCGCACGCGCGCACCGCTCGCTGGTCCCGGACGTGGCCCGCGAGCTGTCCGAGTGGAAGGCGCGGGTGCGGGGGGCCTGGCACCGGGTGAGCGTGGATCATGTGGAGACCTCGGCGGCACCCGCCGGTACGGCCGCCGAGCTGGGCGCGACGCTGGTGCTGCGCGTCCGGGTGGCGCTCGGCGACCTGGGCCCGGACGACGTCGAGGTCCAGGCGGTCTCCGGCCGCGTCGACACCGACGACCGCATCACGGACGCGACGTACGTCCCGCTGAAACCGGTGAGCGGACCCGACGAGGAGGGCCGCTGGGTCTACGAGGGCCCGCTGTCCCTCGACCGCACCGGCTCCTTCGGCTACACGGTCCGCATCCTGCCGTCCCACCGCCTGCTGGCCTCCACCGCCGAACTGGGCCTGGTGACGGTGCCTTCGCAGGAGCTGGGGGAGGGGGCGGGGGTGTTGCTGCGGTAGGGGTGGCTCGATGGCCGGGCCCCGTACGGGTACTGCCTGTGCGGGGCGCCGGGTCAGCCCTTCGGGTCCTCCACCAGCCTGCGCAGCACCACCCCGCACCGCCGCGCGTACGCGTGCTGCAGCCCCCGCGTCGCCGCCCCGCCCGCCCGTGCGTACCACTTGGCGCCGCGGCTGAAGGCCGAGACCGTCAGCCAGACGGTGCCGTCCCCCGTGCGGTCGACTATGAACGCCTCCTCGCCGGATTCCGGGTGGCCCGGCAGCGTGCCGTAGGCCCAGCCTTTGCGGCGGGGCTCGTCCAGTGTGTAGACGACGCGGCAGGGGGCCTTGATGACGCCGCCGAGGGTGACCGTCACGTCGACGCCGGGGGCCGCCTCGGGGGCGGAGGTGTGGATGCCGACGCCCAGCGCGCGGTGCATCTCCCAGGTGCGGACGGCGTGCGCGGCCCGCTCGAACACGTCCGTGCCCTCGCCTATGCGGGAGCGGACGTGGAGAGGGCTGAAGTCGGGCGGGCAGTGACCCTCGCGGGTCGCGCCGACCGCTTCGTAGGTGAAGGGGCCCTCGGGGAGCGGGCCGGTGGTTGCGGGCATGGCGCAAAGCCTAGGGCGGTACCCGGCGTCGCCTTCTCGCCGGGTACCGCCCCAGTCACCTATCCCTGCACCACCACGTCAGGTCAGGCGTTGACGTTGACCGCCGCCCAGGCCGCGTTCACCGCCGCGTACTCGGCGCTGGAGGCGCCGTACAGGGAGGACGCCGCGTTCAGGGTCGCCGTGCGGGCGCCCTTGTAGTTGGTCGTCGAGGTCATGTACGTGCTCAGCGCCTTGTACCAGATCTGGACGGCCTTGGCGCGGCCGATGCCGGTGATCGTGGCACCGTTGGAGGTGGGCGAGTTGTACGAGACGCCGTTGATGGTCTTGGCGCCGCTGCCCTCGGAGAGGAGGAAGAAGAAGTGGTTCGCGGGGCCCGACGAGTAGTGGACGTCCAGGCTGCCGAGGGACGAGGACCAGTAGTTGGCCGAGTCGCCGTCCTTGCTCGGCTGGTCCATGTAGCGCAGCGGGGTGCCGTTGCCGTTGATGTCGATCTTCTCGCCGATGAGGTAGTCACCGGGGTCGCTGGCGTTGGCCGCGTAGAACTCGACCGCCGTGCCGAAGATGTCGGAGGTGGCCTCGTTCAGGCCGCCGGACTCGCCCGAGTAGTTCAGGCGGGCGGTGTTGGCGGTCAGGCCGTGGCTCATCTCGTGCCCGGCCACGTCCAGCGAGGTGAGCGGCTTGGTGTTGCTCGTGCCGTCGCCGTACGTCATGCAGAAGCAGCTGTCGTCCCAGAAGGCGTTGACGTACGCGTTGCCGTAGTGGACACGGGAGTACGCGGCGACGCCGTTGTTCTTGATGCCGTTGCGGCCGAGGACGTTCTTGTAGAAGTCCCAGGTGACCTGGGCGCCGTAGTGGGCGTCCACGGCGGCGTTCTGGTCGGTGGAGGAGCTGGAGATGCTGCCGGTTCCCCAGACGTCGTCGGCGTCGGTGAAGAGCGTGCCGGCCGACGACGAGGTGGAGCGGGCCTTGTTGTACGTCTTGTGGCCGCCGCGGCCGGCGTCCGTCAGGTTGTACGTCGAGCCCGACAGGGTCGTGCCGAGGGTGACCGAGCCGTTGTACTTGCTCTTGCCGGAGCCGGTCTGGACGGCCTCCCACTCGTACAGCTTCTTGCCGGTCTCCGCGTCGGTGACCACGTGGAGCTGCTGCGGGGTGCCGTCGTGCTGGAAGCCGCCGACGACCGTCTCGTAGGCGAGCGCGGGCTTGCCGCTCGCCGCCCAGATGACCTTGCGCGGGGCCTTGTCGGCCTCGGTCTTGGTGGAGCCCTCGGCCTTGGCGGCCTTCAGCGCCTGCTTCTCGGCGGTGGCCTTGGTGACGTCCGCGGTGAGGTCGGCGACCTTGACGGTGGCCTTGGTCGCTCTGGTGACGCTCTTGATCGCGCCGGCCTTGGACTCGTGGACGACCAGGTCGCCGCCGAGGACCGGCAGACCGCCGAAGGTGCGCTCGTAGCGCGTGTGGACCGTGCCGTCGGCGTCCTTGAGGACGTCACGGACGACCAGTTCCTCCTTGGCGCCGAGACCTATCTCGTCGGCGGTCTCGGTGGTGGCCGCGTCCGCCTTCTTGATCAGGGCCGTGCGCGCGGCGGGGGTGAGCGCGACCTGGGCACCGGCCGGCTTGGCCTTGTCCGCGACGGGCGCGGGCTGGGCGGTGGCGCCGGTGGTCAGGGCGGTGGTCAGCAGCGCACCGGCGGCGACGGCGGTCGCGATGGCCAGCGTGGTCCGCTGATGACGCGCGTAGAACGGAGTCACTCATGCTCCTTGGTGGGGGAGGCCGGACGGCCTGGGGAGTCGTCCGGGTATCTGGGTTACGAGTGCGGCGGGTGGGTGAAGCGTGACACCACGGACGCGTACATGTCAGGAGGGCAAGGTGATGTTGGCCGAAAATCAACAGTCTGGAAATATTGCGGCCATGTAAAACCGCTCCGACCTCGGCAAAGGCACGTCCAAGGCGCGGCAAAGCGACCCCCGGAGAACGGCAAAGAAGGCGCCGCCCCGGGGAGTCGGATCCCCCGGAGCGGCGCCCCTCTCATGTCGTGCTCACAACGGGCCCCCGTATGCGAAGGGCCGTGCCGTGACCTACGGGAACGTCAGCTTCCAGCTGTTGATGTAGCCGGTGTCCCGGGCCGCGTTGTCCTGGACCCGCAACTGCCACACACCGTTGGCGACTTCGGACGACGCGTTCACGGTGTAGGTGGTGTTGATGTTGTCCGTGCTGCCGCCGGTGCCGTACGCCTTCAGCGTGTAGGCCGTGCCGTCGGGGGCGACCAGCTGGACCTGGAGGTCACCGATGTAGGTGTGGACGATGTCCACGGCGACCGCGAGGTTCGAGGGCGCGTTGCCGGTCCGGCCGGAGACGGTGACCGGCGAGGTGACCGCCGCGCCGTTGTCCGGAATCGATACGTCGGTCGTGCTCTCGAACGACGTACCGCCGCCCCCGCCACCGCCGGGACGCGAGCCCACGTTGATGCCGGCCCACGCGTTCTGCACCGCCGTGTACTCGGCGGACGTGGTGCCGTACAGCTCACCGGCGACCGCGAGCGTGCCGGTGCGGGCCGCCGCGTAGTTGGTCGTCGACGTGAACTTCGTGGTCAGCGCCTTGAACCAGATCTGCTCCGCCTTGGCGCGGCCGATGCCCGTCACGGGGAGGCCGTCCGAGGTGGGCGAGTCGTAGTTGACGCCGTTGATGGTCTTGGCGCCGCTGCCCTCGGAGAGGAGGTAGAAGAAGTGGTTCGCGGGGCCCGACGAGTAGTGCACGTCGATCGAGCCGATGCCCGAGTACCAGGCGTCCTTGGACGAGCCGTCCTTGCTCGGCTTGTCCATGTAACGCAACGGCGTGCCGTTGCCGTTGATGTTGATCTCCTCGCCGATGAGGTAGTCACCGACGTCGGAGGAGTTCGCCGCGTAGAACTCCACCGTGGAGCCGAAGATGTCCGAGGTGGCCTCGTTCAGGCCGCCTGACTCACCGGAGTAGTTCAGCCCGGCCGTGTTGGACGTGAGGCCGTGGGTCATCTCGTGCGCGGCCACGTCGATCGACGTCAGCGGGTTGGCGTTGCCCGAGCCGTCGCCGTACGTCATGCAGAAGCAGGTGTCCTGCCAGAAGGCGTTGACGTAGTTGTTGCCGTAGTGCACACGCGAGTAGGCGCCGACGCCGTCGCCGCGGATGCCGTTGCGGCCGTGCACGTTCTTGTAGTAGTCCCAGGTCAGTGCCGCGCCGTAGTGGGCGTCGGCGCCGGCCGACTCCAGGTTCGACGGCGAGCCGTTGCCCCAGACGTCGTCGGGGCCGGAGAACAGGGTCCCGGTGCCGGAGGTGCCGCGGTTCAGGTTGTACGTCTTGTGGCCGCCGCGCGCGCCGTCGGTGAGGTTGAACGTCGAACCCGACTGCGTGGTGCCGAGGGTGACCGAGCCGCTGTACACCGTGTTGCCGGTGCCGGTCTCGACCGCCTCCCACTCGTAGAGCTTCGCGCCGCTGGTGGCGTCGGTGACGACGTGCAGCTCCTGCGGGGTGCCGTCGTGCTGGAAGCCGCCGACGACCGTCTCGTAGGCGAGGACGGGCTTGCCGCCGGCGGCCCAGACGACCTTGCGGGGCGCGCGGTTGACCTCGGGGCTCTTGGCCTTCTCCGCCTTCGCGGCACCGAGTGCCTGCTTCTCGGCCCTGGCCTTGGTCACGGTGGGCGTCAGCGACGACACCGCGATCTTCGCCTTGGTGGCCTTGACGATGCCCTGCGTGGCGCCCGCCTTCGAGGTCTTGACGACGAGGTCGCCGCCGAGGACCGGGAGGCCGCCGTACGTCCGCTCGTACCGCGTGTGCACGGTGCCGTCGCGGTCCTTGACCACGTCACGGACGACGAGCTTCTCCTTGGCGCCGAGGTTCAGCTTCTCGGCCGTGGCCGCCTTCGTCGCGTTGGCCTCGCGTATCAGCTCGGCCCGCTGGGCGGGGGTGAGCTTCACGGAGAGCGCGCCCGGGTTGGCCTTGCCCGCCGCCGACGGTGCCTTCTCCGGGGCGGCGGAGGCGGCGCCCGACTGGACGGCCGCGGCCAGCAGGGCGGTGACGGCGACGAGCGCGCCGGCGGCCGCGCGCCGACGGGCGCTGTGGCCGAAAGTGTTACTGGTGTGGGAGGTGCGTCTGTGGGACTGGCGTCTCAACACTGACTCCTTCTGCATGGCCGCGGTTCGCGCGGCCAGGGGAGACCGGACGGCTGGTGACCGACCGGGCAGAACAAGGTGAGAACTGGTGAACGCTTAAACCACATGCGTGGGGGGTGCCGCGCGGCACGGCGGACCTGCTTGTGAGGTTGCTGTGTCGCGGTTGTGGGCAGAGTGGCAGGAGACCGAGGGTCCTGTCAGGAGCGCGTCAATAAGTTGGCCGGAAATCGTCCGTTGCCCGGTTGGTCATGTTCGCTATACGGACCGTTCGCGGTGTGTTATCCGAGACGCTCCAGCGCCTCGGTGGCCGTGAACTCTTTCAGCCGCTCGGCGAGGAGCGCGTGGGCGTCGCAGAACCAGACCGCGTTCTCCGGGTGCCCGACCCAGCCCTCGTCGTACGCGAGGGCCGCCCGGGTCGCGCGGAAGTACACCAGGGTGAACTTCCCGAACGGAGCGGTGCCGTGCGGGTCGGGAGGGCAGACGGCACACATCGGCGGCATCACGGGACGGCAACTCCAAGTCGTCATAGGGGTGTTCGGCATTCTCGTACGGGTCCCGCGGCCGGTCAGGACTCCCCCTCCCCGTGCCACCGCCGCCACAGTGCCGCGTACGCGCCGTTCGCCGCCACCAGCTCCTCGTGCGTGCCGAGTTCGGTGAGCAGACCGTTCTCCATGACGGCCACGCGGTCCGCGTCGTGGGCGGTGTGGAGACGGTGGGCGATGGCGATGACGGTGCGGCCGTGCAGGACGGCGGCGAGCGCGCGTTCGGTGTGGCGGGCCGCGGTGGGGTCCAGAAGGGCGGTGGCCTCGTCGAGGATGAGGGTGTGGGGGTCGGCGAGGACCACCCGGGCGAGCGCCAGCTGCTGTGCCTGGGGACCGTCCGTACGACGGCCGCCCTCGCCGAGGCGGGTGCCGAGGCCGTCGGGGAGCGCGCGCACCCAGGCGTCGGCGCCCACGGCCGACAGCGCGGCCCACAACTGCGCGTCCGTGGCCGCCGGTTCGGCGATCAGGAGGTTGTCGCGGACCGTGCCCAGGAAGACATGGTGCTCCTGGGTGACCAGGACGACCTGGCGGCGCAGGCGTTCGGGGCCGAGGTCCACGACGGGCACCCCGCCGACCGTCACCGTGCCCCGGGTCGGCGCGTCGATGCCCGCCAGCAGGCGGCTCAGGGTCGTCTTGCCGGCGCCGGACGGGCCGACCACCGCGAGCCGTTCGCCGGGGCGGACCGTCAGGTCGACGCCCCGCAGCACCTCACCGCCCCGGTCGTAGGCGTACCGCACGCCCGTCACGTCGATGCGGTCGTCCGCCGGTTCGGGGGTGTCCGCGCGAGCGGCGCGCGGGGCGCCGGCCAGCCCCTCCACCCGGGCGAACGAGGCCCCGCTGCTCTGCAGCAGCTCCACCCGCATCAGGATCTCGTCGAGCGGACCGCTCAGCTGCTGCAGGTACAGGGCCGCCGACACCACCGCGCCCAGAGTGAGCGAACCCCGCGCGAGCAGCACCCCGCCGAGGAGAAGGACGAGCACCTGGGGCACGAAGTACGAGACCTCGACACCGGGGAAGAACACCGTGCGCAGGAACAGCGTGTGGAACCGGCGCCGCCGGGACACCTCCAGCGCGTCCCGGCTCGCGGTGATCCGGCGGCGCTCCAGCCGCAGCGCCTCGACCGTACGGGCCCCGGACGCGGTCGACGCGACGATCTCCGCGACCTCGGACTGGGCCGCGCCCTCCGCGAGATACCCGGTGCGCGCCCGGCGCAGATACCAGCGCAGCACCACCGCGATCCCGGCCAGCCCGGACAACGCGCACAGTCCGAGCAGCGGATCCAGCGCGAACACCGCGCCGATCAGGAACAACGCCTGCACCGAGCTGATCAGCAGCTCGGGCCCCACGTCCCGCAACGTCCTGCCGACCGCGTCCACGTCCGCCGTGCCGCGCGCCGTCAGATCACCGGTTCCCGCCCGCTCCACGACCGACGCCGGCAGCGCCAGCGTCCGGTCCACGAACTCCTCGCGCACCCGCGCCAGCGTCCGCTCCCCGAACCGGTGCCCCACGTACCGGGCCCAGCGGGCCAGCAGCAACTGCAGGCCCGCGCACAACAGGATCACCGCCGCCAGCCGGTCCACCGCCGCGACACCGCTCCCGCCGCGCACCTCGTCGATGATCCGGCCCAGCAGCCACGGCCCGGCCAGCCCCAGCGCGGCCGCCGCCCCGTTCAGCCCCAGCACGGCGAGGAACGCCCGGCCGTCCGCCCGCACCAGCCGTACGGTGGCCCGCCGCACGGCGGCCCGGTCGGCGATCGGCAGCCGGTCGGAGGCGGGGGGTGTGATGTCCGTCGTCACCGTACGACCTCCTCGACCGCGCTCTCGTCGGCGTCCCCTTCTTCCCCCGCGTCCCGCGCGACCAGCGCCCGGTATCCCGGCTCGCCCGCGAGGAGTTCGCGGTGGGTGCCGCGGGCCGCGACCTTGCCGTCCACCAGGTGCAGGACGGTGTCCGCGTGGTCGAGGACGAGGGGCGAGGTGGTGGTGACCAGCGTCGTACGGCCCGCACGGGCGCCCCGCAGCCGCTGGGCGACCCGCGCCTCGGTGTGGGCGTCGAGCGCCGACGTCGGCTCGACGGCCAGCAGGATCTCGGGATCGGCCACCAGCGCCCGTGCCAGCCGCACCCGCTGGCGCTGACCGCCGGAGAGGTTGCGGCCCCGTGCGTCGACCGCCGCGTCCAGACCGTCCGCCAGACCCTGCACGATGTCCTCGGCCACGGCCGCGCGCAGCGCCCGCGCCGCCGTCGCGTCGTCGAGGTCGCCGTGCCCGCCGAGCAGCTCGCGCAGCCGGCCCGCGAACAGGTCCGCCTCGTGGTCGGCCACCAGGATCCGCGCGCGGACCTGCGCCAGCGGGATCGCGTCGAGCGGCGTGCCGCCCCAGGTCGCCGCCGTCGGCCCGTACCGGCCGAGCCGGTCCACCACGGCCGCCGCGTCGGCCGGCCGGTCGGCGGCCAGCGCGACGAGCCGCCCCGGCGGCACCCGTACCCCCGACACGGGGTCGTGCAGCGCCGAGGGCTCGGCGGGCGCGTCCGTGGTGCCGTGGTCCGGCAGCGGCTCCAGGGCCAGGAACCGGATGACGCGCCGCGCGGCCACCACCCCGCGGCTCACCTCGTACCCCCAGGAGACGAAGTACGACACCGGCCGCACCAGCACGGTCACATACCCGTAGACCGCCACCAACTCGCCGACCGTGATGGCCCCCTGCGCGGCGAGCCGGGCCGCGAGCCAGGTCACCACCGCGAGGAAGACCGTCGGCAGCCCCACCCCGAGCGCCTGCATCCAGCTGGTCACCGCGCCCACCCGGTAGCCCTGCGCCCGCAGCCGCTGCGAGTCCCGGTGGAACGCGTCGGCGACCAGCCCCTTGCCGCCGAGTCCGCCCAGGACGCGCAGCCCGCCCGCGAGGTCCGCGATCCGCGCGGTCAGTACGCCCTGCCGCTCCCGGTACTCCGTCTCGGTGCCCTGCAGCCGCCGCATCATCGGGCCCACGATCACGGCGATCAGCGGCATCCCCAGCAGCACCACCCCGGCGATCTGCCAGGAGACCGACACCAGCAGCCCCGCGACCACCAGATACGCGGCGACGGCGCCGGCCCCCGGCCCGATGACCGTCAGCGAGGAGGAGATCGTCTGGACGTCTCCCACGCCGATCGTCACGACCTCCCCGGCGCCGACCCGGCGCGGCAGCGCCGCCCCGAGCCGGACCGCGTGCGCCGTCACGACCTTCACCGTGCGGAAGTTGGCGTCCATCCGGACCCGGGTCATCGTGCGGTGGCGCATGATGCTCAGCCAGGCGTTGAAGGCGCCCACGCCGAACAGCGCGGCCGTCCAGCCGGCCAGGGCCGCGTGATCACCGGGCTCCAGCCCCTCGTCGATCGCGCGGGAGAGCAGATACGGCGTGGCCGCGAGCAGCACCATCCACACGCAGGAGATGAGCGAGCCGAGCGCGGACCGGCCGGCCTGCTGCCGGACCAGCCACCACAGATACCGGGCGCCGCCCCGGCGGTCGGGCGTGCCGGGATCCTCGTACGCGTCGATCATGGGCCCCCGATTCCGTGTGTGCATCTGCCGGCTGGGTAAAGCTGTCCCGGCGCCGCTACGCCAGGCTGTCCCGCCACGCCCGGTGCAGGTCCGCGAACCTGCCCGTGCCCGCGATCAGGTCCGCCGGGGTGCCGTCCTCCACGATCCTGCCGTGCTCCATCACCAGGACGCGGTCGGCGATCTCGACCGTGGACAGACGGTGGGCGATCACCACGGCCGTACGGCCGCGCAGGACGGTGGACATGGCCCGCTGGACCGCCCGCTCGCCCGGGACGTCGAGCGAGCTGGTCGCCTCGTCCAGGATGAGGACGGCCGGATCGGCCAGCAACGCCCGTGCGAACGCCACGAGTTGGCGCTGGCCGGCGGAGATGCGGCCACCGCGCTTGCGTACGTCGGTGTCGTAGCCGTCGGGCAGGGCGGCGATGAAGTCATGGGCGCCGATGGCCTTGGCCGCCCGCTCGATGTCCTCGCGGGTGGCGTCGGGGCGGCCGAGGGAGATGTTCTCGGCGACCGTGCCGGAGAACAGGAACGACTCCTGCGTCACCATGATCACCCCGCGCCGCAGCTCGTGAACCGGGAGGTCGCGCAGGTCGACGCCGTCGAGGAGGACCCGCCCGGACGAGGGGTCGTAGAACCGGGCCACCAGCTTGGCGAGGGTCGACTTGCCGGCGCCGGTGGACCCGACCACCGCCACCGTGCTGCCCGCCGCGAGCGTGAGGTCGAAGCGGGGCAGGATCTCGCCGCCGGTGCGGTAGGCGAACCGCACGTCGTCGAACACGACCTCGCGGCCCGGCAGTTCGCAGGCCGCCGCCGGCAGCTCCTTCGGCTCGGCGGGCTCGGGCACCGACGGGGCCTGGGCCAGCAGACCGGCGATCTTCTCCAGCGAGGCCGCCGCCGACTGGTACGAGTTGAGGAACATGCCGAGCCGGTCGATCGGGTCGTACAGCCGACGCAGATACAGCACGGCCGCCGCCAGCACACCCAGGGCCAGCGTCTGAGAGGCCACCCGGTAGGCGCCCCACAGCACGATCGCCGCGACCGTGACGTTGGCGACGACCCGGGAGCAGACCACATAGCGGGCCATCTCCAGGATCGCGTCGCCGTTCCTGCGCTCGTGGCTCCGGTTCAGGGCACCGAACTCCGAGTCGTTCGCCGCCTCGCGGCGGAACGCCCGCACCGGCCGGATGCCGTTCATCGTCTCGGCGAACTTCACGATCACCGCGGCGATCGCGGTGGACCGGGCCGTGTACACGCTCGCCGCGCGCCGCCGGTACATCCGCACGAACCCGTACAGCGGAACGAACGACGCCAGCGCCGCCGCGCCCAGCCCCAGGTCCAGCCAGAGCAGCATCGCCGAGATGTAGACGAAGGCGAGGATCACGCCGATGAGTTCCTGCAGACCCTCGTCGAGCAGTTCGCGCAGCGACTCCACGTCCGTGGTGGAGCGGGAGATGAGCCGGCCCGAGGTGTACCGCTCGTGGAAGTCGATGCTCAGGGCCTGCGCATGGCGGAAGATCCGGCCGCGCAGATCGAGCAGTACGTCCTGGTTGACCCGCGCGGACGCCCCGATGAACGCGAACTGCAGCCCGCCGGCCGCCAGCGCGCACGCCAGATACCCGGCCGCCACCGCGATCAGCGGCCCGTGCCGGCCGTCCCTGAGCGCCGGTACGGCACTGTCGATGGCGTACGCCACCAGCAGCGGGCCCGCCTGCACCGCCGCCTGCTGGAGCAGGAGCAGCACGCTCGCCATGACCACGCGGGTCCGCATCGGCGCGAGCAGGGAGCGCAGCAGGGCCAGGGTGGCGCCCGGGGGAGTGGGCAGGTCGTCGTGGTCGAACGGGTCGCCGACGGACGCCTCGCGGGGGCCGGCGGGCGGGGCGCCGCCGTCCGGCTTCTCCTGGGGCTTCCTCAGGGGCTTCTCCAGGGACGTGGCCGTGCCGGCCGTGCCCTCCGGCTCCTCGTTCGGCTCCTTGTCCGGCGCGGTGGTCATGGGCGCCGTCATCGCTCGTCCCCCTCGGTCCCGGACATCAGATGGGCGTACTCCGCGTTCGTGCGCAACAGTTCCTGGTGGGTGCCCACGGCGGCGACCCGGCCGCCGGAGAGCAGGGCCACGCGGTCGGCGAGCAGCACCGTCGAGGGACGGTGCGCCACGATCAGCGCGGTCGTCTCCGCGAGCACGCGGCGCAGCGCGGCCTCCACCGCGGCCTCCGTGTGCACGTCGAGCGCCGACAGCGGGTCGTCCAGCACGAGGAAGCGGGGGCGGCCGACCACCGCCCGCGCCAGCGCGAGGCGCTGCCGCTGGCCGCCCGAGAGGCTGAGGCCCTGCTCGCCGACCTGGGTGGCGGTGCCCTGGGGGAGCGCGTGCGCGAACTCCGCCTGGGCGATGGCCAGGGCGCGGTCCAGCTCGGCCTCGCCCGCGTCCGGCGGGGCGCCCATCAGGACGTTCTCGCCGACGGTCGCCGAGAAGAGGGTGGGCTCCTCGAAGGCGACGGCGACCTTCGCGCGCAGTTCCTCGCGCGGCATCCCGGTGATGTCCTCGCCGTCCAGCGTGATGTGACCGGAGGTGACCTCGTGGAGGCGCGGGACGAGCGCGGTGAGCGTGGTCTTGCCGGAGCCGGTGGCGCCGACCAGGGCCATCGACTCGCCGGAGCGGATGTGGAGGTCGACGCGGTCGAGGGTGGGGGTGGTGCCGGGGGCGGCGTCCGGGTACCGGAAGGTGACCTGGTGGAACCGCAACCCGCGGTGCGCGGACCCGGCGGAGCCGTGGCCCACGGTGGGGGTGGTGGTGTCGACGGCGCCGGGGGCGGCCGAGGCGGCAGTCGTCACGGCGGTGGTTGTAGCGCCCGCGACGGCGGGCGTCCCGGTGGTGGCTGCGAAGCCCGCCGCGGCAGCAGCCCCCGTCGCAGCAGCCGTCCCGGCGCCCACGGCCGCGCCGACGGCGGCAGCTGTCCCCGCGGTGACAGCGATGTCGGCCTCCGCGGAAGCCGACGTCGCGGCCTCGGTCTCGGCCTCCGCCTCGGCCTCCGCCTCGGCCTCGGTCTCGGCCGAAGACTCCGGCTTCTCGTCCATCACCTCGAAGTACCGCTCCGTCGCCGTCGCCGCCTCCTGGCTCATCGCCAGCAGGAAGCCGATCGAGTCGACGGGCCAGCGCAGGGCGAGGGCGGTCGACAGGAAGGCCACCAGCGTGCCCGCCGACAGGACGCCGTCCGCGACCTGGACGACACCGAGGACGAGGGCCGCCCCGATCGCCAGCTCGGGGAGCGTGATGATGACGCCCCAGATCACCGACAGCAGACGGGCCTTGCGCAGCTCGGTGCCGCGCAGGGTGCGGGACAGGTCCCGGAAGGCGTGGGCCTGGCTGCGATGGCGCCCGAACCCCTTGATGATGCGGATGCCGAGGACGCTCTCCTCGACGACCGTGGTGAGGTCGCCCACCTGGTCCTGGGCCAGGCGCGCGACCTTGGCGTACTTCCTCTCGAAGACCACGCAGGTGACCATCACGGGGATGGCCGGCCCCAGGATGACCAGCCCCAGCGTCCAGTCCTGGATCAGCATGATGATGACGCCGACGACGATGGTGACCGCGTTGACCAGCAGGAACGTCAGTGGGAAGGCGAGGAACATCCGCAGCAGCATCAGATCGGTCGTGCCGCGCGAGAGCAGCTGACCGGAGGCCCAGCGGTCGTGGAAGGCGACCGGCAGGCGCTGCAGACGGCGGTAGAGATCCGCGCGCATCGACGCCTCGACCCCGGCGAGGGGCCGCGCCACCAGCCAGCGCCGCAGCCCGAACAGCAGCGCTTCGGCGAGACCGAGCAGCAGCAGGTACAGCGCCCCGAGCCACACGCCCGCCGGATCCCGGTGCGCGACCGGCCCGTCGACCATCCACTTCAGCACGAGCGGGATGAACAGGCCCACACAGGAGGCGATGACGGCGACGAACGCGGCGAACGACAGCCGCGCGCGCACGGGCCGGACGTACGGCCACAACCGCAGCAGCGTGCGCACGGCGGACCGCCCCTCGGCCTGCTCGGGCGCCCCGGCCCGCTCGGGCTCCTCGCGCTCGGTGGCCGTCTCGGGTTCCGGTGTTCGGTCGGGTTCCTCGGGGGTTGCACGTGTCGTGGCCATCAGTAGCGAGCCTACGGATCGCCACTGACAACGCCCACCGAGTTTTGGCCGGACCGCCCTCGGTCGTGAGTCCTACGCTCACCCCAGCACCCGCAGCAGCAGCACACACCGCGCCGGGACGACCACCTCCGCCCCCGCCTCGTGCACCACGCCCACCGGCTCGCCCTGCTCCTCCCGCGACGTGTCGACCACCACCTCGTACCGAGCCGCCCACGGCGTCCCCGGCAGGACGAAGTCCACCGGCCCGTCACCGGCGTGCAGGACGGCGAGGAAGCTGTCGTCGAGGATCGGGGCCCCGCGGGCGTCGCGGCCGGGGATGTCACGGCCGGAGAGGTACATGCCGAGCGTCGCGGCCGGCGCGTACCAGTCCCGTTCGGTCATCTCCGTGCCGCGGGCCGTGAACCACGCCAGGTCCCGCAGCCCGTCCGCCGAGTGGGCCCGGCCGGAGAAGAACGCCCGGCGGCGCAGCACCGGATGCGCGTGCCGCAAGGCGATCAGCCGGGCCGTCAGGTCGAAGAGGCCCTTCCAGGCCGGGTCCTCCAGCAGCCCCCAGTCGACCCAGCTGATCTCGTTGTCCTGGCAGTACGCGTTGTTGTTGCCCCCCTGCGTGCGGCCCAGTTCGTCACCGGCGACCAGCATCGGCACGCCCGTGGACAGCAGCAGTGTCGTCAGCAGGTTGCGCAACTGCCGCCGCCTGAGCGTCCGTACGCCCTCGTCGTCCGTCTCGCCCTCGGCGCCGCAGTTCCAGGACCGGTTGTCGTCGGAGCCGTCCCGGTTGCCCTCCCCGTTCGCCTCGTTGTGCTTGCGCTCGTACGACACCAGGTCGCGCAGCGTGAAACCGTCGTGCGCGGTGATGAAGTTGACCGAGGCGTAGGGCCGGCGACCGCCCCACGCGTACAGGTCGCTCGACCCCGACAGGCGGTAGCCGAGGTCGCGTACGTCCGGCAGCGCGCCCCGCCAGAAGTCCCGTACCGCGCCCCGGTAGCGGTCGTTCCACTCCGTCCACAGGGGCGGGAAGGCGCCGACCTGGTAGCCGCCCGAGCCCACGTCCCACGGCTCGGCGATCAGCTTCACCCGCCGCAGCACCGGGTCCTGGGCGATGACGGCGAGGAACGGGGAGAGCATGTCGACGTCGTGCATGGAGCGGGCGAGGGCCGCCGCCAGATCGAAACGGAAGCCGTCCACCCCCATCTCCGTCACCCAGTACCGCAGCGAGTCGGTGATCAGGCGCAGGACGTGCGGCTGGACCACGTGCAGCGTGTTCCCGCAGCCCGTGTAGTCGGCGTAACGGCGCGCGTCGCTCTGCAGGCGGTAGTAGCCCCGGTTGTCGATGCCGCGCAGCGACAGGCTCGGGCCGCGCTCGTCGGCCTCGGCCGTGTGGTTGTAGACCACGTCGAGGACGACCTCGATGCCGGCGGCGTGCAGCGCCCGCACCATCCGCCGGAACTCCCCGACCTGCTGCCCGGTCGTGCCCGACGACGCGTACGCCGCGTGCGGGGCGAAGTAGCCGATCGAGTTGTAGCCCCAGTAGTTGCGCATGCCCCGGCGCAGCAGATGGTCCTCGTGGGCGAACTGGTGCACGGGCAGCAGCTCCACCGCCGTCACCCCCAGCTTCACCAGGTGCTCGATCGCGGCGGGGTGCGCGAGACCCGCGTACGTGCCGCGCAGCTCCTCGGGGATGCCCGGGTGGGTCATGGTGAAGCCGCGTACGTGCAGCTCGTAGATGACGGAGTCCGCCCACGGGGTCTTCGGACGGCGGTCGTCGACCCATTCGTCGTCGGGGGCGTCGTCGTGGACGACGACGCCCTTCGGGACGTGCGGCGCCGAGTCCCGCTCGTCGCGCACGGTGTCGGCGACATGCTGCTCGGGCCAGTCCCGGACGTGCGCGTACACCTCCGGCGGCAGACTGAACTCGCCGTCCACCGCACGCGCGTACGGGTCGAGGAGGAGCTTCGCCGGATTCCAGCGGGCGCCGGTCCACGGGTCCCAGCGGCCGTGCACGCGGTAGCCGTACCGCTGTCCGGGCAGGACACCGGGCACGAAGCCGTGCCAGATCTCGTGGGTCAGCTCCGTCAGCCGCAGCCGGGTCTCCTCGCCCGCCGCGGAGAACAGACACAGCTCGACGGCCTCCGCCCCGCCGGCCCACAACGCGAAGTTGGTGCCCGCGACCCCGTCGGGGCCCACCCGGAACCGCGCGCCGAGCGGCGTCGAGGCCCCCGGCCACACGGGCCTCGTCCCGGGCGAGGGCTCCTCGCGCCGACCTCCGTTCAGCACCACGGCGGGACGCGCGGCCGGCACGGCGCGCGTCCCCCGTACGTCCTCCCGCACTTCCTCCTGCTCGGCTGCGCTCGACACCTCAGGCCTCCCGCGGCTCGGTGGGCGACGGGAAAGGGGAGCCGGCTGTCCCCGCACCGCTCCCCATCACGTCGTCCTCCCAAGTGTTCTGCCCAGAGCACGCCTCGCACTCACGTTTCCCGGGGGCGTGCGCCGTCGTTGGGCCGCACGTGAACCACGCACAGACGCACGCGCGCCGCGCCGCGGCCGCCCTGGCCGCCGCGCTCACCTGGGCGGCCCTGTTGGCCGGGGCCGCCGGATGCACCACCGGGACGCCGCTGACCAGCGGAAAGGCGCCCGACGACACGATCCGGGTCACTCCGGAGGACGGCAGCAAGGGCGTGCGCCCGGAGCAACGCTTCGAAGTACGGGTGCCCAGCGGGCGCCTGGAGTCCGTCAAGGTGGTGAAGTCGCAGGACGCGCAGGAGTCACCCGTGCCGGGCCGCATGTCCGCCGACGGACTGACCTGGCGCCCCACCGGCTCACCGAAGCTCGCGCTGGCCGCCCGGTACACCGTCGACGCGGTCGCCCTCGACGGCCACGGCCGCCGCTCGGCCCGGCACGTCACCTTCACGACGTACGTCCCCGACGAGCGCTTCATCGCCTACGTCACGCCCGAGAACCGGGCCACCGTCGGCACCGGCATGATCGTCTCCCTGGAGTTCAACCGGGAGATCGAGGACCGCGCGGCCGTCGAACGCGCCGTCGACGTGACCGCCGAACCGCCCGTCGAGGTCCGCCCGCACTGGTTCGGCGCCGGGCGCCTCGACTTCCGTCCCGAGACGTACTGGAAGCCCGGCACCCGCGTCACCGTCGGCCTGCGGCTGCGGGACGTCGAGGGCGCGCCCGGCGTCTACGGACAGCAGCACAGGACGTTCTCCTTCACCGTCGGCCGGCACCAGGTGAGCGTGGTCGACGCGGCGCGGCACACCATGCGCGTGGAACGCGGCGACGGCGTGCTCGCCACCCTCCCCATCACCGCCGGGGCGCCGAGGACGACGACGTACAACGGGAAGATGGTCGTCACCGAGATGCTGGAGGTGACCCGGATGAACGGCGCCACCGTCGGCTTCCGCAAGGCGAACGGCAAGGGTGAGTACGACATCCCGGACGTCCCGCACGCCATGCGCCTCACCACCTCGGGCACGTTCCTGCACGGCAACTACTGGGCCCCGGACGCCTTCGGCAGGGCCAACGTCAGCCACGGCTGTGTGGGCCTGCGCGATGTGAAGGGCGGCGATTCCGGCACGCCGGCGGGCTGGTTCTTCGACCGCAGCCTCGTCGGGGACGTCGTCGAGGTCGTCAACAGCACTGACAAAAAGGTCTCTCCGGACAATGGACTCGGAGGGTGGAACATGGGGTGGAAGGAATGGAAAGCGGGTGCCGCGGTGAAGTAGGCGGACAAAGCACGGAGATGGGGGTACGCGCGTGATCATTGAAGTTGGGACTGAACGGTGACATACGCCGAGGCCAAATCATTCCGATCATCTGGTTAATGTACGGGCGTACGCGCGCTCTGCGCGTAGGGGTGCGGGCCTGATCAGGCCGTGCGAGGGGAGAACAGAGAGTTGAACGGGCGACCGATATCGGGGGCGTCGGTTGGCGCGCGGACGCGGCGGCGCAAGGGGGCCCTGGCCATGCTGCCGGTCCTGATGCTGCTCGCGGTCACCGCGTGCGGCGGGGGCGGGGGTTCGGACACGGGCTCCGACGGCGACCAGGGGAAGGGCTCCGACCGGACCACTTCCGACAAGGCGGCCACCAAGGCCTCGCAGGCCGTGGTCTCCATCGCGCCGAAGAACGGCGCCGACTCCGTGGCCACCAGCGGCGCGCTCAAGGTGAACGCCACCAAGGGCAAGCTGTCCGAGGTCACGGTCGAGAACGACAAGGGCGACAAGATCGCCGGTGAGATATCCGGCGACGGCGCCAGCTGGACGCCGTCCACCCACCTCAACTCTGCCACCGAGTACAAGGTGCACGCCGTCGCCAAGGACTCCGAGGGGCGTGAGGCGGCCGAGGACTCGTCCTTCACCACACTGACCCCGAAGAACACCTTCGTCGGCATCTTCACCCCCGAGGACGGCTCGAAGGTCGGCGTCGGCATGCCGTTCTCGATCCGCTTCACGCGGGGCATCACGGCCCCCGAGGACGTCGAGAAGGCCATCACCATCAAGACCGAGCCGGCCGTCGACGTCGAGGGCCACTGGTTCGGCAACGACCGCCTCGACTTCCGCCCGGAGAAGTACTGGAAGGCCGGCACGAAGGTCACCGTCGACCTCAACCTCGACGGTGTCGAGGGCCGCGAGGGCGTCTACGGCGAGCAGAGCAAGAAGGTCTCCTTCACGATCGGCCGCAGCCAGGTCTCCGTGGTCGACGTCAAGAAGCTCACGATGAAGGTCAAGAGGGACGGCAAGGTCATCAAGACCATCCCCGTCACCACCGGCCAGCCGGGCATGGAGACCTGGAACGGCCAGATGGTCATCAGCGAGCGCCTGCGCGTGACCCGGATGAACGGCGAGACCGTCGGCTACGGCGGCGAGTACGACATCAAGGACGTGCCGGACGCGATGCGCCTGACCAACTCGGGCACCTTCATCCACGGCAACTACTGGGGCGGCGGCGCCTTCGGCAACTACAACGCCAGCCACGGTTGCATCGGTATGCGCGACACCCGCGGCGGCTACGACCGCAAGGCGCCGGGCGCCTGGTTCTTCGACCACTCCATGGTCGGCGACGTCGTGATCGTGAAGAACTCCAACGACCGGATCGTGGACCCGGACAACGGCTACAACGGCTGGAACATGGACTGGGACAAGTGGAAGGCGTAGGCGCCCGCGCCTGAGAGCCCCGACCCCCTCCGCACGGCCCCGGTGTGATGCACGGCACCGGGGCCGTTGCCGTTAGTCGCCGTTAACCTGCCCTCATGACTCTGCATCTCGAAGTCGCCGAGGGCGTCGGCACCATCCGCCTCGACCGGCCGCCCATGAACGCCCTGGACGTCGCCACCCAGGACCGCCTCAAGGAAATCGCCGAGGAGGCCACGCGCCGCGACGACGTCCGCGCGGTGGTGATCTACGGCGGGGAGAAGGTCTTCGCGGCCGGCGCCGACATCAAGGAGATGCAGGACATGGACCACGCGGCGATGGTCGCGCGCTCCCGTGACCTGCAGGACTCCTTCAGCGCCGTGGCCCGTGTCCCCAAGCCGGTCGTCGCGGCCGTCACCGGCTACGCGCTGGGCGGCGGTTGCGAGCTGGCGCTGTGCGCGGACTACCGGATCGCCGGGGAGAACGCCAAGCTCGGCCAGCCGGAGATCCTGCTCGGCGTGATCCCGGGCGCGGGCGGCACCCAGCGGCTCGCCCGGCTCATCGGCCCCTCCAAGGCCAAGGACCTCATCTTCACCGGCCGGATGGTCAAGGCGGACGAGGCCCTCACGCTCGGCCTGGTCGACCGGGTCGTCCCGGCCGGCGAGGTGTACACCGCCGCGCACGAGTGGGCCGCCCGGCTGGCGAAGGGCCCGGCCATCGCGCTGCGGGCCGCCAAGGAGTCGATCGACGCGGGTCTGGAGACCGACCTGGAGACCGGGCTCGCCATCGAGCGGAACTGGTTCGCGGGGCTGTTCGCCACGGAGGACCGGGAGCGCGGGATGCGGAGCTTCGTGGAGGAGGGGCCGGGCAAGGCGAAGTTCGTCTGAGCGCGCGGGGCCGGGGCGGGGCGAGGGGGCCGGGGGACGTGTCGGAATCCGGCCCACAAGTTCCGCCGACGGGCTCGCGGTTGACGCGATGCATGACCCGCGTCCCCCGAAGGGGCGGTCTGTCCGAGCCTTAAGGCAGCCTTAACAGAGCCTTGCCCAAGGCTCGTGTCGTTGACCGAAGTTCAGAGTGTTCACGCAGGTCGGACGGGCTCTCGTGGGTGACTTGCTGCCTCTGGCATATGTCACCCGAAAGTCCCGGAATGGTTGGTTCCGGGGGTTGTATTCCTGCGGAACGGCCCCGGAAGGGGCCCGCGGCGGCCATGATGGGGGCATGGCGGGGCTGGAGGGTATCGAACAGCCGCGGCGGCACGGGAGTGCGACCGCGGCGCGTTGGTCACCTGCGATCGAGGACGAACGGGCGCAGAAGGCACTGGAGTTGTTCGGCAACCCGACCGAGGCGGAGGTCCCGCTGCCGTCCCGTCCCGAGTCCGCGGCCACGGCCCGCAGGCTCGCCCAGGTCGTCGTCCTGCGCCAGTGGCGGCTCTCGCCGAAGATGACCGAGGACGCGGTCCTGCTCGTCTCCGAACTCGTCGGCAACGCCGTACGGCACACCGGCGCCCGTGTCTTCGGGCTCCGCATGCGCCGTCGGCCGGGGTGGATCCGTGTCGAGGTCCGCGACCCCTCGCGCGGACTGCCCTGTCTGATGCCGGTGCAGGAGATGGACCTCAGCGGGCGGGGCCTGTTCCTCGTGGACAAGCTCTCGGACCGCTGGGGAGTCGACCTGCTGCCGCGCGGGAAGACGACGTGGTTCGAGATGCGCGTCGCCGACCGGTGACAACGCGGACGGTCACGGCACCCGACGGCACCCGCCACGCGCATCTCCGTCGATCGGGCCAATCGCCGGAATTCCCGCTGAACCTCCCTATAAAGGTCGCGTGACCACGCCCCGCACCTCCCTCATGCAGCGCCATTTCACGCAGCGCAACCTCGTGCAGCGCGCCCTTCTCGCGGCCGTCGTTCTCGCCGCCGTGGCCGCGTGCGGCGCCGGGGCCGGGCCCACCGGGCACGAACAGCGGATCCGGGCCGACCGGGCCGCCGCCGAAGCCGAGGCGGCCGAGCGGAAGAAGAGACAGCGGACGGTGGTCCGGGGCCTGCGCGGCATGCCGCCCGTGCTGGACCCCAAGGACGTCTACGCCGCCGACCGCCCGAACCGGCTCTCCCCGGTGGTCGAGGACTTCCCGTCCCGGGTGTACGTCCCCAACAGCGAGTCCGACACCGTCACCGTGATCGACCCCGAGACGTACGAGATCACCGAGACGATCCCGGTGGGCCGACAGCCCCAGCACGTGGTGCCCTCCTGGGACCTGAAGACCCTGTGGGTCAACAACAACCGGGGCCACACCCTCACCCCCATCGACCCGGCGACGGGGAAGGCGGGCGAACCGGTCGAGGTGCACGACCCCTACAACCTGTACTTCACGCCCGACGGGAAGTACGCCGTCGTCATGGCCTCCCTCGACCGCGAACTCGTCTTCCGCGACCCGCACACCATGAAGCGGGTCAGGACCGAGCCGGTCAGCTGTTACGGCGTCAACCACGCCGACTTCTCCCTCGACGGCACGTACTTCATCGTCTCGTGCGAGTTCAGCGGCGAGCTGCTGAAGGTCGACACCGCGCGGATGAAGGTCGTCGGGCAGCGGAAGCTGCCGTTCGAGGGGGCCATGCCGCAGGACGTGAAGCTCTCCCCGGACGGCAAGCGCTTCTACATCGCCGACATGATGGCCGACGGCATGTGGGTCCTGGACGGCGACACCTTCGACGAACCGAAGCTCCTGCCCACGGGCAAGGGCACCCACGGCCTGTACATCGGCCGCGACTCCCGCGAGATGTACGTCTCCAACCGGGGCGAGGGCACGGTCTCCGTCTTCGACTTCACCGAGAACAAGCTCACGAAGAAGTGGCACCTCCCCGACGGCGGCAGCCCCGACATGGGCGGCGTCTCCGCCGACGGCAAGGTCCTGTGGCTCTCCGGCCGCTACGACTCCGAGGTGTACGCCCTCGACACCCGCACCGGGGAGCAGCTCGCCCGCATCCCCGTCGGCAACGGCCCGCACGGCCTCGCGGTGTACCCGCAGCCCGGCCGCTACTCGCTCGGCCACACGGGCGTCTTCCGGTGACGGCCCGGCATCTCCCGGCGACATGCGACAACCGGGCGGGCTGACACGCCTGCGTACGAGTGAGGGTCCACGGCCCGGCGCCGCGCGGCCGAGATCGTGCTGAGCGTGATCACCACCAGTCTGCGGCGCCGGGCCGCCGCCCTCGTCCTGTCCCTCTCCGCCGTCCTCGCGACCTCCGCCGCGACCGCTCCGGCACAGACCCCCGCCGCGAACCCCGCCGCGGCCCCGGCCGCCGCCCCCGCCTGCCCCCGGTTCGCCGACCCGGTCCACGCCGCCGCCGACCGCCGCGTGGACGTCGACCGCATCACCCCCGAGCCGGTCTGGCGCACCACCTGCGCCACCCTGTACCGCAGCGACAGCCGGGGCCCGGCGACCGTCTTCGCGCAGGGCTTCCTTCCGAGGGACGTCCTCGACGGGCAGTACGACATCGAGCAATACGTCCTGGTCAACCAGCCCTCGCCGTACGTCTCCACGACCTACGACCACGACCTGTACAAGACCTGGTACAAGTCCGGCTACAACTACTACATCGACGCCCCCGGCGGCGTGGACGTCAACCGGACCATCGGCGACCAGCACAAGTGGGCCGACCAGGTCGAGGTCGCCTTCCCCGGCGGTATCCGGACGGAGTTCGTCATCGGTGTCTGTCCGGTCGACAAGAAGACCAGGACGGAGAAGATGAGCGAGTGCGAGAGCAACCCGCACTACGTGCCCTGGCACTGACCCCGCCCCCTCTCCCCGCCCGCCGGGCCGGTGGTCCTAGCGGGCGCTGAGCAGCAGCTCCGAGCCCACCGGTACGTACCCGGCCGACTGGAACGCCCGCACGCTGCGGGCGTTCCCCGGCGCGATCTGCGCCCACAGCGGCTCGGCGACGAGATGCCGCGCCGCCATCACCAGCGACCGGCCGAGCCCTTGGTGCCGTACGTCCTCGTCCACCTCCACCGACACCTCCAGCCGGCCGGCGATCCCGCGACCCGTCGTCAGGACACCGCCGTCCGTCGCGAAGACCCGTACGCCGTCACGGCGCCGCCGCGCGTACGCGACACGGGGGTGTCCGGCGTCCTCGATCTCCTTCAGCGGCAGCGGCGGCTCGCCCGGCAGGGGCGCGGCGACCAGCATCATGTCGATGGTCTCGGTCGTGCGGCCCGTGCGTTCCATGAGGGCCGCCAGGAACCGTGGGTTCAGGCTCGCGGACATCGGGTCGCACTCCGTGGCCGCCAGCCTCTCGTGCACCCACCGGGGGTCCTCGTCCGTGAAGACCACGGAGTGCCCCGTGAAGCACAGGACACCCGCGTCCCGGGGGGAGACCTGCGCGACGACGGTCGTACGACCGTCCGCCGGAGGGAAGTCCCCCCGGGCCACCCCGTCCAGCACGTCCCGCAAGCTCTCCGCCACCGGACTCCTCCGCCCCGCTCCTTGAGTCTCCACCCACTGGAGGGCCCACACTCGCAGACATGATCGAAAACGGCACCGGCCTTTTCACCATCGGGCAGCTCGCCCGCGGCTCCGGCCTGTCCGTCCGCACGATCCGCCACCGGTCGGACGAGGACGTCCCCACCCCGTCGCCCGCAGCACGGGTTCATGAGCCGCCTGGTGCGGCTCGCCGGGGAGGCGCCGCGCGGCGGTGTCGACCCCGCCTCGCCCGCCGCCGAGGAGGTGCCGGCCGGGCTGCTCGGCGACACCGACCGGGCCGCCCTGTCGCAGCGGGTCACCTCGGCGGCCCACGCCGATCCGGCCCGGTTCCGGGAGCCGGCCTCGCCGGTACGGGGCGTCGAGCCGCTGTCGGCACACCAGGAGGAGTTCGCGTGGGTGGTCGCCGCACTCCGGGTTCGCCCGGCCGGTTAATCTGACCTGCGTCAGTAGGACCGTAGGCAGGACTGCCCGCAACGGGCAGGGCACCAAGAAGGGGCGGATCGGTGGCGGACATCGAGGCAGCGCGCAAGGAGTTCCAGCGGATCGACGCGGACGGGGACGGGTTCATCACCGCCGCCGAGTTCAAGACTGCCCTGGCCCAGGAGGGCGACTGGAACGTCACCGAGTCCGTGGCGGAGGTCATCATCCGCACCCGTGACCTCAACGGGGACAAGCTCCTGTCGTTCGACGAGTTCTGGGGTCACCTGAACAAGTGAGCCCGGGGGCCGAGGGGCGCCTTTCGTCGCGTACGACGGGGGCGCCCCTTCGTCGTATCGGGGGCTGGGGCTGGGGCTGGGGCTGGAGGGGGCGGAGGGCCGGAATAGCGCGGGACGCTCCGAGGTTGTCGGGTACTGCATGCACGTGCATGCATATGTGGAACCTTCGGGACACTCGAACCTCTCGACTCCCCGGAACACCCCGAACGCGAAGGGCGGCCTGACATGAAGATCGGCATCATCGGCGCGGGCAACATCGGCGGCAACCTCACCCGGCGGCTCACCGCCCTCGGCCACGAGGTCTCCGTCGCCAACTCCCGTGGCCCCCAGACCCTCACCGCACTGGCCGAGGAGACGGGCGCGACCCCGGTCACGGTGCGGGAGGCGGCCCGCGGCGCCGAGGTCGTGGTGGTCACGATCCCGCTGAAGGCGGTGCCCGATCTGCCCTCCGGCCTTCTCGACGCGGCGGCGGACGGCGTCGCCGTCATCGACACCGGCAACTACTACCCCCGCCAGCGCGACGGCAGGATCGCCGCGATCGAGGACGACGGCCTCACCGAGAGCCGCTGGACCGAACAGCACCTGGGCCACCCCGTGGTCAAGGCCTTCAACGGCACCTACGCCCAGGACATCCTCGACCGCCACCGCCCCGCCGGCGCCCCCGACCGCGTCGCCCTCCCCGTCGCCGGTGACGACGAGACGGCCAAGGCGAAGATCCGCGCCCTCATCGACGAACTCGGCTTCGACACGGTGGACGCCGGCGGCCTCGACGACTCCTGGCGCCAGCAGCCGGACACCCCCGTCTACGGCCTCCGGGGCGACACGGAGGCCGTGACCAAGGCCCTGGCCGAGGCTTCGCCGGAACGTACGGCGGACTTCCGGGGCTAGGACGACCGGGCCGGCGGCCGGCGATCAGCCGCCGGCCCACTCCCCGCCGGCCCACTCCCCGCCCGCCCCTCGCGTCCCCTTCTCCGCTAGCTGTTGCCGTTCGAGCGGCCGAAGAACTCGATCTCCGCTATCGCGACCTGCTTCTTGTCGTCGGCGCCGTAGGAGGAGCGGATGGTGAAGCGGACGGACTTGGCGTCGCCCACGCGGAACTTGCGGCTCTGGCCGCCGGCGGCCTGGTCGAGGGTGAGGATCTTGGTGGACCTGGAGCCGTCGGCGGCGGTGATGGTCGCCTCGATGCGGTGCGGGCGCGCCGACTCCGCGCGCTGGTCCGCCTGCTTGGAGACGCCCGGCGTGATGACCACGTCCAGCAGCCGGGTGGGCTCCTCGAATTCGGCCTCCAGCCACTCTCCCTCGCCGGACTGGGTCACACCCGGGCCCCACCACGTGTTGCTGTACGTGTCGAAGGCCAGGTCCGGCTTGTGTCCGGGGAACGAGCGGGACGCCTTGAAGCTGTCCGGGACGACCGACGCGCGCTTGGCGAAGTGGTCGCGGGCCGCCCGGTAGCCGTCGTCGGCCTGGAAGGCCAGGGTGACGATCAGGGTGAGGACGAGGGCGGCGACCACCCAGTTGAGGATCCGGCCGAAGCCGCGGCGCAGACGGGGGCGGTCACCGGCCCACGGGGTCTGCGTGTCGCGGCCGTTCAGCATCCGGCGCCACCACGGGAGCCGCCCCGGTGTCTGCGCACGGCCGGCCATGGGCATCGCGCAGCGCGCGCAGAAGTGCCGGTCCGGCCGGGTGGGGGTCCCGCACCACGGGCAGGGCACACCACCCTCCGTGCCGAACTCCGGCCCAGGGGTACGCACTTGAGGCCGTTGCACGTCCGGGCGGCCCGGCAGCACGGGCGCGACGGCCGGCTCCGCGGGTGCACGGGGCTCGGGGTCGGCGACCGGGACGAGGAGCGACCTGGCCCGGTCGGCGTCGGAAGGGGAAGGGGAGGGGGCGGGAGCCGGGGGTGGTGAGGCCGGTGTCGGGAGGGGCGTGGTGGGGGCCTCGTCGTCGGGGTGCGGGGCCGGGTGGGGCGTGGCGGTCACCGCCGGGGCGGTGGCGGCCGGGGGCGCGGCCGGCGACGGGGCGGGGGCGGTGGCGGCGGGGGGCGCGTCCGTGCGGACCGCCGTGCCGGTGTCGGGGGTGGCCGCGGTCGTCGCCGTCTGAGCCGAGTCGTGACCGGTGCGGGCCGTGCCCGTGCCGGCGCCCGGCAGAGCGAAGGCGTCCCAGCCGCGCTCGTCGTCGGCCGGTGCGCTCCCGGCGGGAACCGGGGCCGGGGCACTCGTACGTGCCGCGTCCGTGTCCGCGGGGGCGGCGGCCGGGCGGTCGTCGGCCTCGCTCCTGGCGCTGCCCGTGGTCGCTCGGGCCGGGGTTCCGGACCAGCCGAGCACCGCGCCGCAGGCGTCGCAGAAGGACTGGCCGGGCTCCCCGCGGGTTCCGCATTCGGCGCAGCTCTGGGCCTGGCCGGTGCCGGGGGTCGGGCTGGTCATCTCTCGGGGATCCTTTCGGCGGCGGTCACCTGGACCGTGTAGGGCATGTGGGCGGGGCGGGCGGCGGCGACGAGGCTGTCCAGCCGGTGTTCGTCCGCGGGGGTGGGGTCGGGCAGGCGCAGGGTCACGTGCAGGCGCGGGCGGGTTTCCCCGGGGACCGGGCCGAGGGGACGGGCGTCCCAGGCGGCGGCGCCGCTCTCGGTGATCTCCGGGGTCACGCCGAACACCAGGCGTACGGCCTCGGACAGGCCGCGCCGGGTGCCGCGTACGCGGTGCAGATACGCGGCGGCGGCGACCGCGGCGCGCAGCCGCGCCTCCGGTTCCGTGCCGTCGGTCTCGGCGCCCACCCAGCCGGCGAGCCACTGGGTGAAGTCCACGGGGGCGAGGGACGGCCTGAAGTAGGAGTCCAGGCAGTCGAGGACGGACAGGATCGGGGCGATGACGTCGTCCAGACCGCCGACGAAGCGCTGGGCGAGGTCGTCGTCGGCGAAGACGGCGGGGAGCATCGCGCCGATGGGGTGCGAGGAGCCGAGACCGTCGATGGAGCCCCTCACCGGCGCTCGCCTCCCGCGTCCGGGAGCCCCGGACTCACGGCTTGTCCCCGATCACGCGGACCCGGTGGTCGAAGGAGAACACCAGCGACGGGGGCGAGAGGTCGATACGGTTGGTGGGGTCGCCCCGTTTGCCGGTGAGCGGGTCGGCCGGGTGCAGCTGGACGTCGTCGACGAGTTCGACGCCGGGCACCCGCTGGAGGACGGCGAAGACCTCGCCGGACTGGACCGGGCGGCCGAAGGGCCAGCCGCGGCCGTCGGCGCCGCCGGTCAGCGGGTCGAGGTGGCGGTAGAGCGCGTCATGGGCCTGACGGCGCACCCGGTCGGTGTCGGTGCCCCGGAAGGCGTGCAGCGTCGCGACGACGGTGACGCCCTGGTAGAAGGGCGGGCCGACGGCCAACCGCGTGCCGATCAGGCGCCGTTCGTCCAGATGGCGGGTGATGCGGCGCAACAGCCCGTCGCCGGGCACCAGTTGCTCGAAGCGCAGTCGGCCCCCCGGGTCGGGAACCGCCTGCGGGACCACCAGCACCCGCACCGCGTACGCCCCGTGCTCGCCCTCCTCGCCCTCCAGGCAGGTGATGCGGGCGGTCTCGGGGGCCGCGCGGCGGGCGAGTTCCTCGTAGTCCCGCAGGGTCACCGCGCGCTCCTGGGCGCGCAGCGTGATCGGCGCCCGGACCTTCGCCTCCTCCACGGTCTCCGCGTCCACACCGCCGCGCGCCGCCTCCCGGTTGACGACCTCGGAGACGTACGGGACGGAGGTGCGCAGCACCCGGATGGCGCCTCGGGCCACGTTCCCGGCCCGGCCGCCGCCGGTGCGATAGCGCACGGCGCGGATGACGGCGCCCTTGGGGGCGACGGCCCCGTACGCGCGCAGGGTGCCGTCGGGCTCCCGTACCGCCGGACCGAAGGCGATCTCGCCGGTGGCGGAGTCCAGGGTGATGTGGCGGTCGTAGGAGGTGGACGCGGCGAAGGACGGGACGACGTCCCAGTCGGTCCAGCCGTCGTGCTCGGCGGTCTGCAGCAGCACGGGCGGGGTGTCGCCCACCACCGGGTAGTGGGCGAGGCGCAGCCGCTGACCGGGCAGACCGGTGGACTCGCCGAGGGCCTCGTCGTAGACGGTCTCGGCGTGGACGGCGGTCGTGGTGCCGCCGATGGTGAAGGCCTCGGCGGCGCGGACGGTCGGCGAGGTGGTGTAGAAGGGCTGGCCGGGCAGGGGTTCGGTGACCCGGCAGCGCAGCCAGCCGGCCTCCTGACCGCCGGTGCGGGACAGGGTGTGCCCGCCGGGCATGTGCAGGATCACCTCGCCCGGCCGGTTCAGGCCGCCCGTGCCGTCACGGTCGACCTCGCACTCCGTCCAGCCGTCCTCGGTCCACGCCTCCCAGACCAGCGGCGGCTGCCGCGGGTCCACGCCGACGCCGTCGACCACACTGTCCAGCTCCAGCACGATCGCGCAGTACGGGACGGCGGCGGTGAGCCCGAACAGCACACCGTCGCCGGGCCGCGGGGACTCGGCGAAGCACATCAGGTCCTTGCCCTCGGCGAGGTCGGCCGTCCGGTCGCTCACCGGCTCACCGGGCCGCTGGGTCACCAGGTGGCGCAACGCGCAGGGCACGACGGACAGTTCGCGCTCGGTGGCGAAGACGACCGCGTCCTCGCTCTCGGTGCGCAGCGTGGCCACCTCGGTGCCCACCGGCAGCGGCACCGGCTCCTCCTGCGGCGCCGACAGCCAGAAGGTCACGTCCGTACGGGCGGCCGAGGGCGGGAAGAGGGTGATGCCCACCAGGTCCAGGAACGCCAGATGGTTCTTCTCCGGCACCCGGTTGAGCCGGTAGACGATCTGGTCGGCCATGTGGGCGACCGTCTCCACCAGGGTGACACCGGGGTCGGAGACGTTGTGGTCGGTCCACTCCGGCGCCCGCTGCTGGATGTAGCGCTTGGCGTCGTCCACGAACTGCTGGAAACGCCGGTCGTCGAGGTTCGGGGAGGGCAGGGCCATCAGCGGTCGCTTTCGGGACGGTCGGAGCCATCGGGAGCGAGGTCCGGCTCGTCGTGGGAGGGGATGACGTAGAACGGGAAGACCAGGCTGCGCGGGTTGTTGGTGCCGCGGATCGCGTAGCGGACGTCGATGAACAGGACGCCCTGGTCGGCGCCCGCCGTCACCTCGACGTCGGTCACCTCGATCCGCGGCTCCCAGCGGTCGAGGCTCGTGTACACCTCGTGCTGGATACGGCCGGCCGTGGCCTCGTTGACCGGCGCGAACACCAGGTCGTGGATGGCGCAGCCGAACTCGGGGCGCATCGGCCGCTCGCCCGGCGCGGTGGCCAGGACGAGCCGGATGGCCTCCTCGACCTCGCGCTCCCCGCTGACCAGGGCGATGCCCCCGGTGGGCCCGATGCGCAGCGGGAACGCCCAGCCGGATCCGACGAACTGCTCGGCCATCAGCGGGCCACCCCTCTTTCTGGGACGTACGACTTCTCGGCCGACGTGTGGACATGTGGGCAGGTGGGGCGTGTGGGCACGTGGGGGGCGCGGCGCGGGTGCGCGGTGGGCGTGCGGGCGGTGGGCGTCACGGGATCGGATACGGCTTCTTGTTGACGAGCACGATGCCCGTGATGTCGACATTGGCCGCCCGCAGCGCCGCCTGGCCGACCGCGTTGATCTGCACGGTTCCGGCCGCGCTGATCGTCGCGGCCCCGGCCGCGCTCATGGTGAGGGCGCCCACGGCGTTCACGTTGACCGCGCCGCCGAGCGACCGGAGGCCGACGATGCCCTGGCCCTGGAGGTTGAGGGGGCCGCCGCTGCGGATGGTCACGGACCGGCGCGCGCTCAGCGTCAGATCGGTCCCGGCCTTGACCGACACCGAGGTGCCGCCGGTGATGGAGACGGCACCCTTGCTGTCCACGGTGATCTCGGTCTTCGTCCGGTCGAGGTTGATGATCAGCCGGTCGTTGCCGGTGGCGAGGCGCACGCCCTGCTTGCGCAGGCCGGTCTGCTGGCTGAGCAGGTCGACCCGGTTGCCCTCCCGGTCGGACAGGGTGTGGCGGATCGCCTTCTTCTTGACCGGGTCGTGCAGGTGCACGTCCTTCACGGGGGTCGGCTTGTCGACGCCGTTGTAGAGGCCGCCGATGACGAACGGGTGGTCGAGCGCACCGCGGTCGAAGGCGACCAGCACCTCGTCGCCGACGTCCAACGGGAAGATTCCGCCGCCGGCCTTGCCGCCCAGCTGCACGGTCCGCGTCCAGTCACTGACGTACGCGTCGTCCAGCCACGGGAACTGCAGCTTCACCCTGCCCTGCTTCAGCGGATCCTGGACGTCGGTGACGAGGGCGTTGGCGACACTGGGCAGCCGCGGGGCCGCCGTACCGCCGCCCGAGGTCAGCCCGAACAGCGAGCGCCACTGCCGGCCGCTGACGGTCACCCACGTCTCGTAGTGGCTGCCGTCGCCGAAGGTGTGCCGTACGGACGTGCAGGTGTACTTGCCCTCGAACGGGGCGCCCACGTCGGAGAGCGTGATCGGCACACCGGGGCGCAGCAGCGGGTTGCCGCGCACCATGACCTCCAGCTCGGCGAAGGCGGAGGTGATGTCGTCGGCGAGGGAGCCGGCGGCGTGCGTGACCTCGCTCTGCAGGTCGTACGGCGTGTCCGTCTCGACCAGTTTGGCGGCCTTGAAGGGGGTCGCCGCCTTCTGCGGGGTGGTGCCGATGGCGATACCGGGGTTGGCGTCGGCCTTCGTCGTCGCGGTGAGCTTCTTCTTCGTCGTGACGTTCCAGCCGCGCGCCTCGACCTTGCCGACCTGGTCGGCGGCGGTGACGGCGGCCCGGCAGCGCAGGATGTCCACGCCGGCCTTCAGCTCGTAGGGGTTCTTCCGGCCGGGGGCGCTCGACGCGGGCGCGCCGGACGCCGGCTTCGGCCTGACGAACTGGAACTTCCCCTTGGCGTCCAGCGACATCACCATCTCGTTCTCGTCGGCGAGCCGCGCGAGGAAGTCCCAGTCCGTCACGTTGGACTGGCTGATGAAGTCGTAGACGGTCTTGGTGGACTGCACCTGACCGATCGGGACGCCGTTCATCGCGGCCAGCTTGCGGGCGATGTCGGCGGCCGTCTGGTTGCGGTACGCCGCCACCCTGCGCACCCGCATCAGCCGGTGGCCGGCGTCGTAGCCGCGCACGACGGTGAAGGTGCCGGTGCCGTCGTAGTCGGTCTCCATCCCGGTGACCTCGCCGGTGAACACCGGGCTGCCCGCGCCCTGTCCGCCGGCCACGGGCGAGATGACGACCAGGGAGCCGAATCTGACGTTCAGTTTGCCCAGCAGCAGCCCGTGCGGGTCCCGGAAGGTGAGCCTAAACGCGCCGGGCACCCCGGCCCCGAGGTCGACCCAGCCGCCGACCAGCAGGTCGGCGTAGTCGGTCGGCAGCTCCCTGCCGTCGATGGTGACCCGGATGATGTTGGAGAAGGACGGGTTTCCCGCCTCGGATCCGCCCATCAGGGACCCACCTCTCCGGCCGCCGGGAGGACGAGTTCGGTGCCGGTGGGCAGATGGGTGGGGTCGTCGATGCCGTTGGCCTCCGCGATCGCCCGCCACGCGGACGCGTTCCCGTACTCCCGCCACGCCAGCGACTGCAACGAGTCGCCCGCCACGACCCGGTGCACACTGCGCGCGGTGAGCGCGCCCGAGGTCGGGTTCTGCCCCTCGGTCCGGCTGGGGATCTCGTGCAGCGTCATCCGGCAGGCGGCCCGGATCGGCACACCGGTCGTCCCGAACAGGGAGTACGTGACGTCCACGGAGCTGACGTACGCCGTGAAACGCGCGGTCGAGAACGACCCCCACTGGAACACCACCCACGGCGGTGACGGCTGCTTGGCGGCGAGGCTCTTGGCCGTCACCTCGCAGCACGACAGCAGCGACTCGACCTTCTTCAGCACGGTGGTGCCGCTCGGCTTGTCGGAGGAGTCGAGAAAGATCTCGACGTTCATCTCCCGGGGGTCGGGCCCCATGAACTCCGGCAGCGCGCCGTCGCGCACCGCCGCGCTCGTCGTCCGCTTCCACTGGGCGCCCTGGCGCAGTGTCAGCTCGGAGGGGTTGAACTCGAAGTTGAACGTCTTCTTCAGCCCGCCCGGGGTGGTGCTCGTCCCCACCGGCGGCTCGTGAATGGCCAGGGTGGCCCGCACGAGACTCTTGCCCGCGCCGCCGCCCTTGCTGCCCTTCGCCATGGTCTGTCCCCGCCCCTCAGTCCGTGAACCCGTGGTGCGCGATCTCCAGCACCTCGGTCGCCACGCTCGGGTTGGACGGATCCAGGGACGGCCCCTGCCAGCTCACCGGCAGGACGTCGATGAGCCCCCAGTGCGCCACCTCCGAGCCGTCCGCGCGCAGCGCCGCGATCTGGGCCGTCGGCCGCTTCACGCCCGTCGCGACGGACGAGATCCACGCGGCGACCTTCGCCGTGTCCGGCGTCAGCGGCCTCGTCAGCCGGATGTTCGAGAACGTCACCCGCGACGGGAGCTGCCAGACGAACCCGTTGTTCCCGCCCTCCTGGCGGTGCTCGATCTCCACGGTCGAGGACAGCCCTTCGCACCCGTTGAAGTAACCGAGGCTCTCGCCGTCGATCGTCAGCGTGAAGAAGATGGTGGAGCCCGGGTCGAGATCGCGGGACATCTGGGAAGGGCCTTTCTGGTGGTGCGGGGCGGTCGGGGGCGGTCAGTGGCGGGGGTCGCGGAGTCTGCCGACGCGCTCGCGGTCGAGGCGGAGTTCGGTGCGGACGAGACGAGTGATGCGGCCGATGAGCTTGTGGGTCAGTTCGTCGAGCTGGAAGTCGGTGAGGGAGCGGGGGTCGAACGGGGGGCCGGGGGAGTCGTTCTCCGCCGCGCGGGAGGTGGATGCGGTGGGGGTGGTGGGCGTGGCGGTTGCTGG